>NZ_LAYF01000003.1:0-300000 GCF_001588645.1 Streptococcus oralis
TTTATGAGAGGCTAACTTCTCCTTATTTTAGAAAATTTACCAAAGAAGAAGCCAACTATGCCATTCAACATTTGGGTGACTAATTTTTACAAATAGTGAAGTAAATGAGATGTTTTAATTTTGGCTTGTAGCCTGCAAACCTTTGCACAAAACGGACGATTTTGTTATACTATATCTGTAAGCATTTTCAATTAAAAAGGAGAAGACGATGAGTCAAAAGATTATTGGGATTGACCTTGGTGGAACATCTGTCAAGTTCGCAATTTTAACTCAAGAGGGAGAAATCCAAGAAAAATGGTCTATTAAGACCAATATTTTGGACGAAGGAAGCCATATTGTAGATGATATGATTGAGTCTATTCAGCATCGTTTGGACTTGCTTGGATTGTCAGCTACGGATTTCCGAGGTATTGGAATGGGATCACCTGGTGTGGTTGACCGTGAAAAAGGGACTGTTATCGGTGCCTACAACCTCAACTGGAAAACCCTTCAACCGATTAAAGAAAAGATTGAAAAAGCCTTGGGGATTCCATTCTTCATTGATAATGATGCCAATGTAGCTGCTCTTGGTGAGCGCTGGATGGGTGCTGGTGACAACCAACCAGACGTTGTCTTTATGACACTTGGTACCGGTGTTGGTGGCGGTATCGTGGCAGAAGGAAAACTTCTCCACGGTGTTGCTGGAGCGGCAGGTGAGCTTGGCCATATCACTGTTGACTTTGACCAACCAATCGCATGTACCTGTGGTAAAAAAGGCTGTCTTGAGACAGTTGCTTCTGCAACAGGGATTGTCAACTTGACTCGTCGATATGCAGATGAATACGAAGGCGATGCAGCCTTGAAACGCTTGATTGATGACGGAGAAGAAGTAACTGCTAAAACTGTTTTTGACTTGGCTAAAGAAGGGGACGACCTTGCCTTGATCGTTTACCGAAACTTCTCACGTTACTTGGGTATCGCTTGTGCTAACATCGGTTCAATCCTCAACCCTTCAACGATTGTTATCGGTGGTGGGGTGTCAGCTGCGGGAGAATTCCTTCTCCAAGGCGTGCAAAAGGTTTATGATGAAAATACCTTCCCACAAGTACGCACATCTACAAAATTGGCTCTTGCAACTCTAGGAAATGACGCTGGAGTTATCGGAGCAGCATCACTTGTATTGCAATAAGATCATAAAAGGAGAAAAACACTACTTTAAAGCCAGTGATTTTCCTCCTTTCTTTTTTTATGCTATACTAGTTAGGACTATAAATGAGGTGAGAGTAAATGACAAAAGCTGATACGATTTTTAAAGAAAATATTGAACGAATCCTCAAAGACGGTGTCTTTTCTGAGCAGGCTCGTCCCAAGTACAAGGATGGGACTGTTGCCAACTCCAAGTACGTAACGGGTGCCTTTGCGGAGTATGATTTGTCTAAGGGGGAATTTCCCATCACAACCTTGCGACCCATTGCAATCAAATCAGCCATCAAAGAAGTGCTCTGGATTTACCAAGACCAGTCTAATAGCCTAGAAGTGCTAAATAGCAAGTACAATGTCCACTACTGGAATGACTGGGAAGTGGGAGATACGGGAACCATTGGTGAACGCTATGGGGCGGTCGTTAAGAAACATGACATCATCAATAAGATTCTCAAGCAGTTGGAAGCCAATCCCTGGAACCGCCGCAATATCATCTCACTCTGGGATTACCAAGCTTTTGAGGAGACAGATGGTCTTCTTCCATGCGCCTTTCAGACCATGTTTGATGTCCGTCGGGTTGATGGGGACATCTATCTGGATGCGACCTTGACCCAGCGTTCGAATGATATGCTGGTTGCACACCACATCAATGCTATGCAGTATGTGGCTCTTCAAATGATGATTGCCAAGCATTTTGGCTGGAAGGTTGGGAAGTTTTTCTATTTTATCAACAACCTTCATATCTATGATAATCAGTTTGAACAAGCTCAGGAATTGCTCCGCCGTGAGCCGTCAAATTGCCAACCTCGTTTGGTCTTGAATGTTCCTGATGGGACCAATTTCTTTGATATCAAAGCGGAGGACTTTGAGTTAGTTGACTATGATCCAGTCAAGCCACAACTGAAGTTTGATTTGGCTATTTAAGAAAATAAAAAGAAGTTGAGAAATCTCAACTTCTTTTGTTGCTTAATGTGATACGCGGCGGCGAGCTGCTTTTTTACGGTTTTCTTCGATGAAAGCTGCTTTTTGCTCTTCTGGCTCAATCACTTTCTTTTTAATTGCGTATACTGCACCTGCAACGGCAGCGACAGTTCCTGCGACACCTGTTACAAGACCTTTAGCAAATCCTTTAGCCATGAGTCTTCCTCCTTTATCTTCCCGATCAGCCAGGCTCCCCAAGTGGTAGCATTTTTCTGACTGACCTTTTTGTGATATAATAATAGTAACGAAAAAATGGAAATTTTTCAAGGAAAAAAGATGAAAACAAAAATAATTGTGATTGTTGGACCGACCGCTGTTGGGAAGACAGCCCTTGCTATTGAAGTGGCCAAGCGCTTTGGTGGAGAGGTGGTCAGTGGTGACAGTCAGCAAGTATACAGAGGGTTGGATATTGGGACGGCCAAGGCTATCCCAGAGGAGCAAGTAGCTGTTCCTCATCATTTGATTGATGTCAGAGAGGTGACCGAGTCTTACTCGGCTTTTGATTTTGTTTCAGAAGCTAAGAAGGCTATTGAGGATATTCAAAGCCGTGGCAAGCTAGCCATTATCGCTGGTGGAACTGGACTTTATATCCAGAGCTTGCTGGAAGGCTATCATCTAGGTGGGGAAACACCTCATGAGGAGATTGTAGCTTATCGGGCTAGTTTGGAGCCTTATTCAGATGAGGAATTAGCCCATCTTGTGGAGCAAGCAGGTCTTGAAATTCCCCAGTTTAACCGTCGTCGTGCTATGCGTGCCTTGGAGATTGCCCATTTTGGTCAGGATTTGGAAAATCAGGAAAGTCCTTATGAAGCTTTGATTATCTGTTTGGATGATGAACGCAGTCAGCTTTATGAACGTATCAATCGCCGAGTAGATCTGATGTTTGAGGCTGGACTTTTGGATGAGGCTAAGTGGCTCTTTGACCATTATCCAGATGTGCAGGCAGCCAAAGGCATTGGCTACAAGGAACTCTTTCCTTATTTCCGTGGGGAGCAAACTCTTGAGGAAGCCAGCGAGAGTCTCAAACAGGCGACTCGTCGTTTTGCTAAGCGTCAGTTGACCTGGTTCCGTAATCGCATGCAGGTTACCTTTTTTCAGATAGGAGAGCCTGGTGTGCAAGACCGTATTTTAAGCCAGATAGAGGAGTTTTTAGATGATTGAAACGGAGAAAAAAGAGGAACGGGTCCTGCTCATCGGTGTGGAATTGCAGGGCATGGACAATTTTGACCTCTCCATGGAAGAATTGGCCAGTCTGGCTAAGACTGCTGGAGCAGTCGTAGTAGGTAGTTACAGGCAAAAACGTGAAAAATATGATTCCAAGACTTTTGTTGGCTCTGGTAAGTTGGAAGAAATCGCTCGAATGGTGGATGCTGAGGAAATTACTACTGTCATCGTCAATAATCGCTTGACTCCACGGCAAAATGTCAATTTAGAAGAAGTTCTGGGTGTCAAGGTCATTGACCGTATGCAGTTGATTTTGGATATCTTTGCCATGCGGGCTCGTAGCCACGAAGGGAAACTTCAAGTGCATTTGGCCCAGCTTAAGTACCTCTTACCTCGCTTGGTTGGTCAGGGAATTATGCTCAGCCGTCAGGCAGGGGGAATTGGTTCCCGTGGTCCAGGGGAAAGCCAGCTGGAACTGAACCGTCGTAGCGTTCGCAATCAAATCACAGATATCGAGCGCCAGCTCAAGGTGGTTGAGAAAAATCGAGCGACTGTCAGAGAAAAACGCTTGGAGTCAAGTACCTTTAAAATCGGTTTGATTGGTTACACCAATGCTGGGAAATCAACCATCATGAACACCTTGACCAGCAAGACCCAGTATGAAGCAGACGAGCTGTTTGCGACCCTGGATGCGACGACAAAGAGCATCCATCTAGGGGGCAATCTTCAGGTTACCTTGACTGATACGGTTGGCTTTATCCAGGATTTGCCAACAGAATTGGTGTCCAGTTTCAAGTCAACCTTAGAAGAAAGTAAACATGTAGACCTTCTGGTTCATGTCATCGATGCCAGCAATCCTTATCACGAGGAGCATGAAAAAACAGTCCTGTCCATCATGAAAGACTTGGATATGGAGGATATTCCCCGCCTGACCCTTTATAATAAAGCGGATTTAGTGGAGGATTTCATGCCTACCCAAACGCCGTATGCCCTCATTTCTGCCAAGTCTGAGGATAGTCGTGAGAACTTGCAAGCATTGTTTTTGAAGAAGATCAAGGATATTTTTGAAGTCTTTACCCTGCGCGTGCCTTTTTCAAAATCCTACAAGATTCATGATTTGGAAAGTGTAGCGATTCTGGAAGATCGTGCCTACCAAGATGATGGAGAAGTGATTACAGGCTACATTTCTGAGAAAAATAAATGGAGGTTAGAGGAATTTTATGACTGATATTAAAACCTTGGCTCTAAAGTATGGGGGCTATACAAGTCTGGATAAGGTCTATCTGGATCAGCTTCTAGCTGGCAAAACAGAGCAGGAGCAGTTAGCTCTCATCACACCTCCTCCGAGTGTAGTCAATGCCTACTTTGCTGAACTCTACCAGAAAAAGAGTCCTGAAGCTGCGACAGATTACTTTGCAGAACTCAGTCATGAACTGAACCTCTACAATGCTGAGCCAAGTTTCACCTTTGAAAATAAGCCTTTTATTCGTCTTAATTTATCTGGCAAATCCTTTGGATTTTGCTATGAGAGTGAGGGACTGGGGCGGATTTTCTCTGAAAATGAAGAGGAAATCTCGGATGACTTGCTTTTTGAGATTGCACAAATTTTCCCGCATCAGCTAGTCTTTGAGGAGTCTGGAAAGATTTATATGAAGGCAATCGGAGAAGAGGAAGTTGTTAGCGTGGAAAATCTCACAGCTTTAACAGATCTGGAAAATTTAGCAGATGGTCGCAAGCGTCTCAAAGGCTACAGCCAAGAGGATTTGCTTCAAGAGTCTAAAGCTTTTACTGGCAAGCGCCATTTCCGATCGGAAAATCGCACAGCCATGTTATATATTGATTAATTAGAAAGTATCGAATGGATATTCAATTTTTAGGAACAGGGGCTGGTCAGCCCTCTAAAGCCCGCAACGTTTCAAGTCTCGCATTGAAACTCTTGGACGAGATTAACGAAGTCTGGCTCTTTGACTGTGGAGAAGGAACGCAAAATCGCATTCTGGAAACCACGATTCGACCACGTAAGGTCAGCAAAATCTTTATCACTCACCTGCATGGAGATCATATCTTTGGCTTGCCAGGATTCCTTTCTAGCCGTGCCTTTCAGGCAAATGAGGAGCAGACAGATTTGGACATTTATGGACCACAAGGGATCAAGTCATTTGTCTTAACCAGTCTACGTGTGTCGGGTTCTCGTCTGCCTTACCGCATTCATTTTCATGAGTTTGACCAAGATTCTCTAGGGAAAATCCTTGAGACCGATAAATTCACGGTGTATGCAGAGGAGCTGGACCACACTATTTTCTGTGTTGGCTATCGTGTCATGCAAAAGGACTTAGAAGGAACCTTGGATGCTGAAAAACTTAAGGCCGCTGGTGTTCCATTTGGCCCGCTTTTTGGAAAAATCAAAAACGGTCAGGATGTTGTTCTCGAAGATGGGACTGAAATCAAGGCAGCAGACTATATCTCAGCTCCCCGTCCGGGTAAGATTATCACCATTCTGGGCGACACCCGAAAAACCAATGCCAGTGTGCGTCTAGCTGTCAATGCAGATGTTCTTGTCCATGAGTCGACTTATGGCAAGGGAGATGAAAAAATTGCTCGCAATCACGGTCACTCAACCAATATGCAGGCAGCACAAGTAGCAGCAGAAGCAGGTGCCAAACGTCTCCTACTAAATCATATCAGTGCTCGTTTCCTCTCAAAAGATATCAGCCAGCTCAAGAAAGATGCAGCAACTGTTTTTGAGAATGTCCATGTGGTCAAAGACTTGGAAGAAGTGGAAATTTAGAAGATTGAGAAAGGATAAGTATGCGTACTATTCTGATTACCGGAGCAAGCGGTGGCTTAGCCCAAGAAATGGTCAAACTCTTGCCAAATGACCAACTCATCTTGCTAGGTAGAAACAAGGAAAAACTAGCTCAACTATATGCAAAGCATCCTAATGTAGAATTGATTGAAATCGACATTACTGATGACTCAGCCCTAGAATCCCTGGTAGTTGACCTCTATCTCCGTTATGGCAAGATTGATGTCTTGATTAACAACGCTGGTTACGGGATTTTTGAGGAATTTGACCAGATTTCTGATCAAGACATTCACCAGATGTTTGAGGTCAATACCTTTGCTCTGATGAATCTGTCTCGTCGTCTTGGAGCTCGCATGAAAGAAAATCGGAAAGGCCATATCATCAATATCGTCAGCATGGCAGGTTTGATAGCGACTAGCAAGTCTAGTCTCTACTCAGCGACCAAGTTTGCGGCTATTGGATTTTCAAATGCGCTGCGCCTCGAACTGATTCCCTATGGTGTCTATCTAACGACGGTTAATCCAGGACCGATTCGTACTGCCTTTTTTGACCAGGCTGACCCAGATGGGACCTACCTCAAGTCGGTTGACCGCTTTCTCTTAGAACCAGATGCAGTGGCTAGAAAGATTGTCAAAATCATAGGAAAAAACAAACGGGAACTCAATCTCCCAGTTTTGTTGAACCTAGCCCATAAGTTTTATACCCTCTTTCCCAAGCTAGCTGATAAGTTGGCAGGGGAGACTTTTAATTATAAGTGAAAAAGCTGTTCCCTTGAGGAAGGGCTTTTTGATTTAATTTGTCGGAAGAAGAGTTGTTTTAAAGTTTTAAAATCCAGTCTCTTCGTGCATATTCATAGCTTTTAGGGTATAATACAAATAAAAGAAATCAGGAAGATACTTAGAGTCCAATCTAGGTACAAAAAGATAGAATCATGGTTAAAGGAGAAGAGGAATGGCAAAAAAGAAAAGAGTAACCTTACCGAAGGACTTTAATGAACTACTGACAGACGGCAATATTGACCAATTAAAGGCCGTGTATGACAAGTGTGAGTTAACTGCTCATGACGGGAGATATAGCTTATGTACACCCTTGCATATGGGAGGAGTCCCGGATGAATTGGTTATCTGGTTGGTAGAAAAGGGCCTAGATATCAATATTCCTGATTATTATGGAGCAACACCTTTGTACCGTCAAGCAACCATGGGAAGAGATACTGTAAAACTATTGCTCGAATTGGGTGCGGACATTGAAAAACCCAATACTTATGGCAATACACCCTTGCATATGGCTGCTGAGTTTTTTCATCCTAAAGTAGTTGCGCTTCTCTTAGAAAAGGGAGCAGCTGTCAACCCTAAGAATGATAGAGGACAGACTCCACTAGACTCCGTTCTCACTGTCTGTCGGGGAATCTATATTGCCCAAACAGCTGAAATTGCCTCTATATTGCTGGATGCTGATGCTAAGAAAACATCGGCTATGAAAGAAAAGGTTGAAAATATTGGTAAGGATTTTGAATTTCATAGAGAAGGGCTCAATCCTGACTATCTAGAAGCAGCAGATCAGGGTCTAGAAAGACTTTATGCTTTGTTTAATGTCAAGCCAGTAGCCAAACGAATAACCCATGATGGAGTTTCTCCTATTCTCGTAAAAGAAAGTAGTTGGGAGGATCAATATGAGGAACTATGGTCTTTCTTGATTCCTTCAAGTGGAGCAGCCAAAACTGTTCAGGGCGAAGCTATCCGTATACCAGGCAGAGTTCGAGATGAACTGGATCGCAATGGTGGAGCCAACTGGGACAGGGATTATAGAAAAATGCTTCAGGCTCTCCCGCAATACTTGTCTTTAGGAAGCTCTCTTTCAGATCAAGAATTGGAAGAAGTTAGGCAAGTCATTGCGCAAATCCATAGTAAAGAGAATGATAATGAAGTCAGTTTAGATCGTCTGTGTCAGCTAGCTCTTATCTGGATTAAGCAAAATCCCGAGCCGATACCCCTAGAAAAGCCAAGTTATAAGAGGTAAATGGAAATTAAATCCAGTTAAAAATATATGATGGATTTATTCAACTATTTATCCAAGTATTGCAATTTAAATCGTAAAAAGTATACTAGAACCAGCGATTATTAAAACGTTTGCTTAAAATGATAGTAGACTATTTAGGAGATAAAATATGGAATTGACAGCCATTTATCATAGACCAGAATCAGAATACGCTTATCTTTACAAAGAAGGTCAGCTACATATCCGAATTAGAACGTAGAAAAATGATGTTCAGAAGGTTATTCTGCATTATGGAGATCCATTTATTTTCATTGAGGATAAGTATGAAGCTAAGAAAGAAATGACCAAAGTAACTTCAGACGCCTTACTTGATTATTGGCAGGTTACGGTCTCTGTTGATTTTTTACGCATTCAGTATCTCTTTGAACTCCTTGATAAAGAGGGTAAGGGTATTTTTATGTAGATAAGGAACATACTCAAGAAAACTTGGATGCTGAAGGAAATGGCTTTAAACTTCCTTATGTTCACGAAATTGATGGATGTCAGGTTCCTAGTTGGGTTTCAAATACCGTGTGGTATCAGATTTTCCCAGAACGCTTTGCTAATGGAAATCCTCATTTGACGTCAGATGGGAGCTACCTCAAGTCTGTTGACCGATTTCTCTTAGAACCAGATGTAGTCGCTAGAAAGATTGTCAGAATCATAGGAAAAAACAAACGGGAACTCAATCTCCCAGTTTTGTTGAACCTAGCCCATAAGTTTTATACCCTCTTTCCCAAACTAGCTGATAAGTTGGCTGGGGGAATCTTTAATTATAAGTAAAAGGAGTTCCTTACAAAAGGAACTTTTTTTATAATATTGAACTGAGTGTCAAAAAAATGTTTGCTTTTGTTCTAAATCTACATTCACTTTTTTCGAATCTTCTACAAATTTTAGAAAAAACAATCAAAAATATGATTTTTTGTGTTTAGGGTATTGAAATTTCCTATATTATTTTATAAAATAAGGGTAAAAGGCTATGAAAAAGTAATACGCTTACAAGAAAATGGAAGCGGTTACTAAAGGAGGATTTTATGGAAAAAGGCCATTGGAATCGTAAAAGAGTCTACAGCATTCGTAAGTTTGCCGTAGGCGCTTGCTCTGTCATGATTGGAACCTGTGCGGTTCTATTTGGAGGAAGTGTCATTGGAGAATCACCAGTTTTCGCGGATGAAACTCCTATCACCCACACTGTGGAACAAGCAAAAGAGGAAAGTCCAGCAGTGGAGGAAAAAGAAAATCAAGCTGTAGCAGAGCACAAGGATGCTGCAAGTGTCGATCAAAGTCAAGCCGCTCCAATTGAAGCAAGCAAACCAGAGGTGAAAGAAGAGGAACCTGTAGCTCCAAAAGAGGAGAAAGCATCTCTAAAACCTGAAGAAACAGCTCCAAAGGTAGAATCTCAAGCTTCAAGTCAGGAAAAGCCTGTCAAGGAAGATTTGAAAGCTGCTACAAATGAAGAAGTGAATCAAATGATTGAAGATAGAAAAGTGAATTTTAATCAAAATTGGCACTTTAAACTCAATGCGAATCCTAAAGAAGCTGTGAAATCAGATGCAGATGTATCAACATGGCAAAAATTGGATCTCCCACACGACTGGAGTATCTTTAACGATTTTGACCATCAGTCACCTGCCCAAAACGAGGGTGGACAGCTCAATGGTGGTGAAGCTTGGTATCGCAAGACTTTTAAACTTGATGAAAAAGATCTCAAGAAAAATGTTCGAGTGACCTTTGATGGTGTCTATATGGACTCTCAAGTCTATGTCAATGGCCAGTTAGTGGGGCATTATCCAAATGGTTATAACCAGTTCTCATACGATATCACCAAATACCTTCACAAAGATGGTCGTGAGAATGTGATTGCTGTCCATGCTGTTAACAAACAACCAAGTAGCCGTTGGTACTCAGGTAGTGGTATCTACCGTGATGTGACCTTGCAAGTGACAGATAAGATTCATGTTGAGAAAAATGGGACAACTATCTTAACACCAAAACTTGAACAACAGCAACATGGCAAGGTTGAAACTCATGTTGCCAGCAAAATCGTCAATACAGACGATAAAGATCATGAACTGGTGGCAGAGTATCAAATCGTTGAACGTGGTGGTCAGGCTGTAACAGGCTTGGTTCGTACAGCGAGCCGTACCTTGAAAGCACATGAGTCAACAAGTCTTGATGCGATTTTAGAAGTTGAACAACCAAAACTCTGGACAGTTTTAAATGACAAACCTGCCTTGTACGAATTGATTACGCGTGTTTACCGTGACGGTCAATTAGTCGATGCTAAGAAAGATTTGTTTGGTTACCGTTACTATCATTGGACTCCAAATGAAGGTTTCTCTTTGAATGGTGAACGCATTAAATTACATGGTGTTTCCTTGCACCATGACCACGGAGCGCTTGGAGCAGAAGAAAACTATAAGGCAGAATACCGCCGTCTCAAACAAATGAAGGAGATGGGCGTTAACGCCATCCGTACAACTCATAACCCTGCAAGTCCACAGACCTTGCAAATCGCAGCAGAACTTGGTTTGCTCGTTCAGGAAGAGGCCTTTGATACGTGGTATGGTGGTAAGAAACCTTATGACTACGGACGTTTCTTTGAAAAAGACGCTACTCACCCAGAAGCTAGAAAAGGTGAAAAATGGTCTGACTACGATCTTCGTACCATGGTCGAAAGAGATAAAAATAACCCAGCTGTCTTCATGTGGTCTATCGGAAACGAAATCGGTGAAGCCGATGGTAAACCTCATTCTCTAGCAACGGTTAAACGCTTAGTAAAAGTGATTAAAGATGTTGATACTACACGTTATGTTACCATGGGAGCAGATAAGTTCCGCTTTGGTGATGGTAGCGGTGGTCATGAGAAGATTGCCGAAGAACTCGATGCAGTTGGTTTCAACTACTCAGAAGACAACTACAAGAAACTTCGTGCGAAACATCCAAACTGGTTGATTTATGGTTCAGAAACATCTTCAGCAACCCGTACACGTGGTAGCTATTATCGTCCTGAACAAGAATTGGTACATAGCAACCAAGCTTATCGTAACTATGAACAGTCAGATTATGGGAATGATCGTGTTGGTTGGGGTAAAACGGCAACCGCTTCATGGACCTTTGACCGTGACAACGCTGGCTATGCTGGACAGTTTATCTGGACAGGTACGGATTATATCGGTGAACCTACACCATGGCACAATCAAAACCAAACTCCCGTTAAGAGCTCTTACTTTGGTATCGTAGATACAGCCGGTATTCCAAAACATGACTTCTACCTCTACCAAAGCCAATGGGTTTCTGCCAAGAAGAAACCGATGGTGCACCTTCTTCCTCACTGGAACTGGGAAAATAGAGAATTAGCAGACAAAGTTGCTGACTCAGAAGGCAAGATTCCAGTTCGAGCTTACTCAAACGCTGCAAGCGTAGAATTGTTCTTGAACGGTCAATCTCTCGGTGTTAAAAAGTTCAACAAAAAACAAACCAGCGATGGACGCACTTACCAAGAAGGTGCCAATGCTAAGGAACTCTATCTTGAGTGGAAGGTTGCTTACCAACCAGGTACTTTGGAAGCTGTAGCTCGCGATGAAGCTGGTAAAGAAATTGCACGTGATAAGATCACGACTGCAGGCCAACCAGCAGGTGTTCGCCTCGTCAAGGAAGAACACGCAATCGCAGCAGATGGAAAAGACTTGACCTACATCTACTACGAAATCGTAGATAGTGAAGGAAATGTGGTACCAACTGCCAATAATTTGGTTCGTTTCCAATTGCATGGACAAGGTCAACTGGTTGGTGTTGATAATGGGGAACAAGCCAGCCGTGAACGCTACAAGGCACAACCTGATGGTTCTTGGATCCGCAGAGCCTTTAACGGTAAAGGGGTTGCCATTGTTAAATCAACTGAGCAAGCAGGTAAATTCACGCTAACAGCCCATTCAGATCTCTTGAAATCTGGTCAAGTAACGGTCTTTACTGGTAAAAAAGAAGACCAAGAAAAGACCGTTCTCGGAACCGAAGTACCAAAAGTACGTACTGTTATTGAGAAAGAGCCAAAAATGCCGAAGACAGTCGGTTTTATCTACAGTGATGGCAGTCGTGAAAAACGTCCAGTAACTTGGTCTTCAGTTGATGTGAGCCAAGCAGGAGTTGTGACTGTTAAAGGTATGGCAGACGGACGCGAAGTTGAGGCTCGTGTCGAAATTCTAGCAATTGAAAATGAGCTTCCAACTGTTAAGCGTGTTGCTTCAGGAACAGACTTGAGCGCTGTTGACAAATACGTTTCTATTGCTGTTACGGATGGAAGCGTTCAAGAATACGAAGTTGATAAGTGGGAGATTGCGGAAGCAGATAAAGCTAAACTGTCAGTTGCAGGATCACGTATTCCAATGACTGGCCAACTGGGTGGTGAGACTATTCACGCTACCCTTGTAGTAGAAGACGGTGATGTTGCAGCACCTGTAGCACCAAATGTAACTGTAGGTGGCGAATCTGTCACTGGTCTTACTACTCAAAATCCAATGCAATATCGAACTCTTACTTACGGTGCATCCTTGCCAGAAGTTGTAGCAAGTGCTGAAAATGCGGATGTTACTGTAGTCCAAGCAAGTGCAGCAAACGGCATGCGTGCAAGCATCTATGTTCAACCAAAAGATGGTGGTCCTCTTCAAACCTATGCAATTCAATTCCTTGAAGAAGCACCAAAAATTGACCACTTGAGCTTACAAGTAGAGCAAGCTGACGGTCTTAAAGAAGACCAAACAGTGAAATTGTCTGTACTCGCTCACTATCAAGACGGAACACAAGCAGTTTTACCAGCTGATAAAGTAACCTTCTCTACAAGTGGTGAAGGGGAAGTCGCAGTTCGTAAAGGAATGCTTGAGCTGCATAAGCCAGGAGCAGTCACTCTGAAAGCGGAATATGAGGGAGCTAAAGGCCAAGTTGAACTCACTATCCAAGCCAATACTGAGACGAAGGTTGCGCAATCTATCCGTCCAGTAAATGTAGTGACAGACTTGCATCAAGAACCTACTCTTCCAACAACAGTAACTGTTGAGTATGACAAAGGTTTCCCTAAAACTCATAAAGTCATTTGGCAAGCTATTCCAAAAGAAAAACTAGACCACTATCAAACCTTCGAAGTTCTAGGTAAAGTTGAAGGGATTGACCTTGAAGCGCGTGCTAAAGTCTCTGTAGAAGGTATCGTTTCGGTTGAAGAAGTCAGTGTGACAACACCAATCGCAGAAGCGCCACAATTACCAGAAAGTGTTCGTACCTACGATTCAAATGGTCACGTTTCATCTGCCAAGGTTACATGGGATGCGATTCAATCAGACCAATACGCCAAGGAAGGTGTCTTTACAGTTAATGGTCGCCTAGAAGGTACGCAATTAACTACCAAACTTCATGTTCGTGTGTCTGCTCAAACTGAGCAAGGAGCAAATATTTCTGACCAATGGACAGGTTCAGAATTGCCACTGGCCTTTGCTTCAGACTCAAATCCAACCGATCCTGTTTCAAATGTCAACGATAAATTGATTTCCTTTAATGACCGACCAGCCAACCGTTGGACAAACTGGAATCGTACTAATCCAGAAGCTTCAGTCGGTGTCCTATTCGGAGATTCAGGTATCTTGAGCAAACGTTCTGTTGATAATCTAAGTGTCGGATTCCACGAAGACCACGGAGTTGGTGTACCTAAGTCTTATGTGATTGAGTATTATGTTGGTAAGACTGTTCCAACAGCTCCTAAAAACCCTAGCTTTGTAGGTGAGGAAAACCATGCCTTTAATGATCCTGCAAACTGGAAAGAGGTAAGCAATCTCAAAGCACCAGCTCAATTAAAAGCTGGAGAAATGAATCATTTCAGTTTTGATAAAGTTGATACCTATGCGGTTCGCATTCGTATGGTTCGACTTGATAGCAAGAAAGGAACATCTATCACAGAGGTACAAATCTTTGCGAAACAAGTTGCGGCAGCCAAACAAGGACAAACGAGAATCCAAGTTGACGGTAAAGACTTAGCAAACTTCAACCCTGATTTGACAGACTACTATCTTGAGTCTGTAGATGGAAAAGTTCCTGCAGTAACAGCAAGTGTTAGCAACAATGGTCTTGCGACGGTTGTTCCAAGCGTTCGTGAAGGTGAGCCAGTTCGTGTCATCGCGAAAGCTGAAAATGGTGATATCTTAGGAGAATACCGTCTACATTTCACTAAGGACAAGGACTTACTTTCTCGTAAACCTCTTGCTGCGGTTAAACAAGCACGTTTGGTACAAGTAGGTCTACCGCTTGAATTGCCAACTAAGGTTCCGGTTTACTTCACAGGTAAAGATGGCTATGAAACAAAAGACTTGGCAGTTGAATGGGAAGAAGTTCCAGCAGAAAATCTGACAAAAGCAGGTCAATTTACTGTTCGAGGCCGTGTCCTTGGTAGCGACCTCGTTGCGGAATTCTCTGTACGAGTGACAGACAAACTTGGTGAGGCCCTCTCAGAAAACCCTAACTACGATGAAAATAGTAACCAAGCCTTTGCCTCAGCAACTAATGATATTGACGACAGTTCTCATGACCGTGTTGACTATATCAATGATAGAGACCATTCTGAAAATCGTCGTTGGACAAACTGGTCTCCAACACCATCTTCTAATCCAGAAGTATCAGCGGGTGTGATCTTCCGTGAAAATGGTAAGATTGTAGAACGGACTGTTGCTCAAGCTAAACTTCACTTCTTTGCAGATAGTGGTACGGATGCACCATCTAAACTCGTTTTAGAACGCTATGTCGGTCCAGAGTTTGAAGTGCCAACCTACTATTCAAACTACCAAGCCTACGACGCAGACCATCCATTCAACAATCCAGAAAATTGGGAAGCTGTTCCTTATCGTGCGGATAAAGACATTGAAGCCGGTGATGAAATTAACGTTACCTTTAAAGCTGTGAAAGCCAAAGCCATGAGATGGCGTATGGAGCGTAAAGCGGATAAGAAGGGTGTTGCGATAATTGAGATGACTTTCCTTGCTCCAAGCGAATTGCCTCAAGAAAGCACTCAATCGAAGATTCTTGTAGATGGAAAAGAACTTCCTGATTTCGCTGAAAATCGTCAAGACTATCAAGTAACCTATAGCGGACAACGTCCAAAAGTTTCAGTTGAGGAAACAGACCAAGTGGCTTCAACAGTTGTAGATAGCGGAGATGATAGCCTTCCAGTACTTGTTCGTCTTGTTTCAGAAAGTGGAAAACAAGTCAAGGAATATCGTATCCAGTTGACCAAGGAAAAACCAGTTTCTGAGAAGACAGTTGCTGCTGTACAAGAAGAACTTCCAAAACTCGAATTTGTTGAAAACGATTTGGCCTACAAGACAGTTGAGAAAAAGGATTCAACGCTGTATCTAGGAGAAACTCGTGTAGAACAAGAAGGAAAAGTTGGTAAGGAACGTATCTTTACAGCGGTTAATCCTAGTGGAAGTAAGGAAGAAAAACTCCATGAAGTGGTAGAGGCACCGACAGACCGCATCGTCTTGGTCGGAACAAAACCAGGAACCTCCCTTCCAGAAGATGAAGTGAAGAACCTAGTCCTTAACAGACCAGAACTTGTAATCGAAGAAGAAACCATCGACTTCAAGGTTCAGGAGCGTAAGTCTGATAAGTTGTACCTAGGAGAAACTCGTGTCCTACAAGAAGGTCAAAAAGGTATTCGTCTTCACTTGATTGAAGTGGAAAATGGAAAACGTCAGCTTAAAGAAACTTACGATAAAGTCGCTGCTCAAGATCGTATAGTAGAAGTTGGCACTAAACCAGGAACTTCTCTTCCAGAAGATGAAGTGAAGAACCTAGTCCTTAACAGACCAGAACTTGTAATCGAAGAAGAAACAATTGATTTCAAGGTTCAGGAACAAAAGAATGATAAGCTTCCAGCGGGTCAAACTCGTGTTCTCCAAGAAGGTCAAAAAGGTATCCGTGTTCACTTAATCGAAGTTGAAAATGGTAAGCGAACTGAAAAAGAAAGCTATGATAAAGTTATAGCTCAGGATCGCATCGTAGAAGTCGGTACAGCTGGTGAAACGACCAAACCAGTACCTCAAGAAACTACAAAACCACAAGTATCAGAAAAAGCAGATACAAAAGAAATTGCTTCAAGTAAAGCTAATCAAGCTCAAAAAGAGCAGTTACCAAATACAGGAAGTGCAACAAGCCAAGCAGCTCTAGCAGCAGGTTTAGCTCTTCTTGGTTTGAGTGCAGGATTAGTGGCCACTAAAGGTAAAAAAGAAGACTAGAATGAATAAGTATTTCTTCTAATTGTATCTCAGAAAGGCCAGGGAAACCTGGTCTTTTTAATGGATAGAAGTATTCTCTCTAGAGCAATTTGACGTTTAAGAAATCAGATAACCAAAATGATAAAAACACTATCTAGTATCGAAAACGAGGTGAACTTATTTTTTAAAAAATAGCGGTAAAATATACCAGATTTTGTTTCGATGATAGGAGAAAACGATACAATAAATCGATGAGGAATTCGATAAGAAAATATGAATTTTAAATAGTAAAATAAATTTTAAAAAATGTTTGATGTTTCTAGCCTTTTTTAAAATAGTATGATAAAATATGAAAGTAATGTAGCTATAAATTTTTACTTGAAAAAGGAGAATGGTGATTAGTTGGGGACAATCAGTTAGTTTACTATTACATTGTACATTTACAACTGAATATTATAAGAAAGGAAGATTAAATGAACAAGAAAATAAGATCTTGGATTCAGATCCTTATTCTATGTTTGGGAGTTATTCTCCAATCGTTTGCCCCTCTGACGCAAGTACATGCGACAGAGTATAATGATGTGATCACTAGTGTAGGTGTTGAGAACAAATCTGGTGAAGCATTAACGCAAGGATTGGATATTTGGCAAGAATTCCGTCTTACGGCAGATTTCGTGTTGCCAGATAATACTGTGCATGAAGGTGATACAACAACACTTCAATTGCCATCAGAGATTGCATTTTCAAACTCTTCAGACATTGAATTACGAGATGCTTCTAACAATCTTGTAGCTACTGGTCGTTTAGATGCAGCTAGCAAAACAATTACTCTCACTTATACAAAATTTGTTGAGAATAATTCCAGCGTTAGGGGGAAATTCTTTGTCTATGTCCGAGTTGACCATGACGTTGTTTCAGAAGAAAAAGACGTTGATGTCAACATTACTGTAGGACATAGAGTTCTATTTGCAGGAAAGATCCGTTATAACGGCCCTCCAGGGAAATACGACTCGAAAATCGAAAAGAGTTCATTTCAACAGGGAGGAGATCCTAACAATGTAATTCGTTACAATATTACTATAAACCGAAATATGGCAGATTATAGTAATGTTACTATCAAAGATGCCTTCTCATCTCCAAATATGAAATTCCTACCAGATACTTTTCGTATTTATAAAGTAAACTGGAGCTGGAATAACGGAGACTGGAAATGGTCCGATGCTCAGGATATGACCGAAACCTTTAAAAACCAACTAGTAGTAAATGCGAATGGTGATGGTTTTACCCTTCCTTTAGGAGACACTAATGGTTTTGGTTATATGATTGAATATCAAGCTAAAGCGAATTATGATCTAGTCGATGGTGAGGAAATCACGAACGTAGCCAACATGAGTTATAATGGTAGTGAGAATGAACAATCAACCAATACACGTACCTACCAGATTGCAGGTGGTGTTGCGGAAGGATATGTTTTCACCATTAAAATTCATAAGGTAGACGAAGCCGGCCAACCTTTGCAAGGTGCAGTTTTTGAAGTTATTCGTGATCGAAACCAAGCTGTTGTTGGACGATTGACAACAGGTCCTGATGGTAACGCTAGTGTAGGTAGATTGCTACGAGATAACTATACGATTCGTGAAGTAACGGCTCCTATTGGCTATGATAAACTAACTGAAGACATTAAAATTTCTCCAGATGAATTTGGTTCTGACAAATCCGTAGAACGTCGAATTGAAAATAAGAAGACACCTCCGAAGACTCCAATTGAAAAAGAGATTACTTTCAAAAAGGTGGATCCAAATGGAAAAGAAATTCCAGGAGCGGAACTGAAAATCTATAGTGGAGATACAGTCAATCTTGAAGAGGCACCTGTTGCAGACTGGACTACTGTAGCTGACACTTCTAAAGTGGTTAAGCTGGCACCAGGGACCTACACTCTAAGAGAGTTCGATGCTCCGGAGGGATATCAAATTGTAGGAGATATTACTTTTACTGTTAATGCTGACGGTTCTATCACTATTAAGAATAAAGGAGCTGATGACACTGTTCTTGCAGCTGGTCCAGTTCTGACTATTACCGATAAAGAGGATACTAGTCCAAAACCAATTACCTTCAGTAAGGTAAACCTTGGAGGGAATGAAATCGCTGGTGCACAGATTAAGATCTACAAGGGCGACAAGGCAGAAGGCACAGCCGTAGAAAGCTGGACTTCAACTGACCAACCTAAGCAATTGAATCTTGAACCAGGCATCTACACTTTCCATGAGGAAGCAGCCCCAACTGGTTACCTCAAAGTAACGGATATCACTTTCCAAGTTAAACCTAACGGTACTGTTGAATTGACAAAAGTAGGTGAAAAAGATTCTAAGGGCGAAGACAATCGTGTTGTAGCCCAAAATTCAACTCTGACAGTTACTGATAAAGATGACGATGTAGCTCGTAAAATCACGTTCAGTAAAATTAGTCTTGGTGGGGTTGAAATCGCAGGAGCACAAATCAAGATCTACAAGGGCGATAAGGCGGAAGGTACAGCTGTAGAAAGCTGGACATCCGAAGCTGGTAAGTCTAAAGACTTGAGCTTGGCCCCAGGTACTTACACCTTCCATGAGGAAGCAGCCCCAACTGGTTACCTCAAAGTGACGGATATCACTTTTAAAGTTAACTATGATGGAACAGTTAAAGTGACCAATGTTGGTACTAAGGATGCTAAAGGCGAGGACAATACAGTCGTAACCGATGGTTCAACAATCAAAGTCACTGATAAAGATGACGATAGTCCACGTAAGATCACCTTCAGCAAGGTTAGCCTTGGTGGAGAAGAAATCGCGGGTGCTCAAATCAAGATCTACAAAGGCGACAAGGCAGAAGGCACAGCTGTAGAAAGCTGGACTTCAGAAGCTGGTAAGTCTAAAGACTTGAACTTGGCACCAGGAACTTACACCTTCCATGAGGAAGCTGCTCCAACTGGTTACCTCAAAGTAACCGACATCACTTTCCAAGTCAAACATGACGGCACAGTGGAAGTGACCAACGTTGGTGAAAAAGACTCTAAGGGTGAAGAAAACAAAGTTGCCACAAACGGTTCTAAAGTAACTGTCACCGATAAAGACGATGACCTTCCACGTAAGATTACCTTTAGCAAGGTAAATCTAGCGGGTGAAGAAATCGCGGGTGCAAAAATCCAAATTTTCCGAGGAGAAAAAGTTATAGGTAATCCTGTGGCTGAATGGACTTCAAAAGCCAGTCAATCACATGTACTTGATTTGACTCCGGGAGTATATACTTTCCATGAAGAGGCCGCTCCAACAGGTTACCTCAAAGTAACGGACATCACTTTCCAAGTCAAACATGATGGCACAGTGGAAGTGACCAACGTTGGTGAAAAAGACTCTAAAGGTGAAGAAAACAAAGTCGTCACAAACGGTTCAACTGTAACTGTAACCGACAAAGACGATGACCTACCACGTAAGATTACCTTCAGTAAGGTTAGCCTAGGTGGTACAGAAATCGCAGGCGCTCAAATCAAGATCTACAAGGGCGACAAGGCAGAAGGTGCAGCCGTAGAAAGCTGGACATCCGAAGCTGGTAAGTCTAAAGACTTGAACTTGGTCCCAGGAACTTACACCTTCCATGAGGAAGCCGCTCCAACAGGTTATCTCAAAGTAACGGACATCACTTTCCAAGTCAAACATGATGGTACAGTGGAAGTGACCAACGTTGGTGAGAAAGACTCTAAGGGTGAAGAAAACAAAGTTGCCACAAACGGTTCAACTGTAACTGTAACCGATAAAGACGATGACCTACCACGTAAGATTACCTTCAGCAAGGTTAGCCTTGGTGGAACAGAAATCGCAGGAGCTCAAATCAAGATCTACAAGGGCGACAAGGCAGAAGGCACAGCTGTAGAAAGCTGGACTTCCGAAGCTGGTAAGTCTAAAGATCTCAACTTGGCTTCAGGCACTTACACCTTCCATGAGGAAGCAGCCCCAACTGGATACCTCAAAGTAACCGACATCACTTTCCAAGTCAAACATGATGGCACAGTGGAAGTGACAAATGTTGGCGAAAAAGACTCTAAGGGTGAAGACAACAAAGTCGTAACCAACGGTTCAACTGTAACTGTCACTGATAAAGACGATGACCTACCACGTAAGATTACCTTCAGTAAGGTTAGCTTTGGTGGAGAAGAAATCGCTGGTGCCCAAATCAAGATCTACAAGGGCAACAAGTCAGAAGGCACAGCTGTAGAAAGCTGGACCTCTGAAGCTGGTAAGTCTAAAGACTTGAACTTGGCCCCAGGAACTTACACTTTCCATGAGGAAGCAGCCCCAACAGGTTACCTCAAAGTAACCGACATCACTTTCCAAGTCAAACATGATGGTACAGTGGAAGTGACAAATGTTGGTGAGAAAGACTCTAAGGGTGAAGAAAACAAAGTTGCCACAAACGGCTCAACTGTAACTGTAACCGACAAAGACGATGACCTACCACGTAAGATTACCTTCAGTAAGGTTAGCCTTGGTGGTACGGAAATCGCAGGCGCTCAAATCGAGATCTACAAGGGCGATAAGGCAGAAGGTACAGCTGTAGAAAGCTGGACTTCAGAAGCTGGTAAGTCTAAAGACTTGAACTTGGCCCCAGGTACTTACACCTTCCATGAGGAAGCCGCTCCAACTGGCTACCTCAAAGTAACGGACATCACTTTCCAAGTCAAACATGACGGCACAGTGGAAGTGACAAATGTTGGTGAGAAAGACTCTAAGGGTGAAGACAACAAAGTCGTTACCAACGGCTCAACTGTAACTGTAACCGACAAAGACGATGACCTACCACGTAAGATTACCTTCAGCAAGGTTAGTCTTGGTGGGGTTGAAATCGCAGGAGCTCAAATCAAGATCTACAAGGGCGATAAAGCAGAAGGCACAGCTGTAGAAAGCTGGACATCTGAAGCTGGTAAGTCTAAAGATCTCAACTTGGCTCCAGGCACTTACACCTTCCATGAGGAAGCAGCCCCAACTGGTTATCTCAAAGTAACGGACATCACTTTCCAAGTCAAACATGACGGCACAGTGGAAGTGACCAACGTTGGTGAGAAAGACTCTAAGGGTGAAGACAACAAGGTCGTAACTAATGGCTCAACTGTTACAGTAACGGATAAAGACGATGACCTACCACGTAAGATTACCTTCAGCAAGGTAAATCTAGCGGGTGAAGAAATCGCGGGTGCAAAAATCCAAATTTTCCGTGGAGAAAAAGTTTCAGGTAATCCTGTGGCTGAATGGACTTCAAAAGCCAAACAATCACATGTACTTGATTTGACTCCGGGAGTATATACTTTCCATGAAGAGGCCGCTCCAACTGGATACTTAGCAGTAACAGATATTACATTCCAAGTTAACTACGACGGAACTGTAACAGTGGTAAATGCTAGTGGAAATCAGGTCGAGTTTAAGGATGGTAAGTTAGTAGTAACGGACCAAACTGAACCAGAAAATCCTAACCTACCAAACACTGGAAGCGAATCTGGACAAGCTACATTAGCAGCAGGTTTAGCTCTTCTAGCTTTAGGTGCAGGTCTTGTAGCAACTAAACGAAGAAAAGAAGACTAATCTCATTTAGTAGCCAATAAGTACAGTAAAGAAAGATCAGGGATAACCCCTGGTCTTTTTTTATGGTTCAGAATAATGAAATATGTTAAATTAAACTATTTATCAGTATGGGGTATGACTATTACTAGATCTCTTCTGATTTTTGCTTATATAAAATAGTTTGGATAATTATTAAGGTGTATCAAACTTATAAATAAATGGAATGTTTTGTGCAATGTTTCTTTCTGTTTGTTTAAAAGAGAAGTTGTTCGTATGTGTACACTAAACTTAAAGAAACTTCAGTGTGATGAAAGAATTAATTTTTATGACAGTAATTTTACACTGTGTCAACATTTTCAAAAGGCAATAACCTCATAATATTACAAAAAAAGTTAATTTTGTTTTATAATGAAATTAAAGGAAATTTCTATATTAAGTACAGAACAAATACGATAAGTATTGTACTCACATATAGTTATGAAATATGTTAATATGATGTAGTTTAATTAATAACTCTCATGTATTTCAATAAGTCTGAAAGGAGATGAGTATTGGGAATCTATTATCAGAGTTGGTCGTTTTAATGTTTTCGGTAATTTAGAAAGGAAGATTATGAAGAACAAGAAATTTTGGTTACCCATCCTAACCTCTCTGGCCTGTTTGCTAGGGATGATCTTTGCTCCAAATTCAGTTCAAGCAAAGGAACTGAAGAACGTTATCAGTAATATTGGAATTTGGGAGGTTGATAATGGTAGATTTATAAAACCGGATGCGAATGGTGTTTATACTCTGTCTCCTGAGCATAATGATTACCCGAACTACAAGTTTATCGTAGATTATGATTTAAGTGCTTACGATGGTAAGTTGGAGGATGGTGACACCTTTACATTCACTGTTCCAGGTCCTTTGTCAGTTAGAGAGGAAACTTTTGATCTAAAGGACAAGGAAACAGACCTTGTTATCGGAGAAGCAAAAATTGTATCTAATGGTGATAATAATGGTGGAAAGGCTACAATTACCCTAAAAAATTTAAAAACTTACCTAGAGAAGAAGAAGGGAATCTATGTTCAGAATGTTAGAGGAAGCTTCTATCTTGGATTTAGCTCTAAGAATGAGCTAAGTGAGCAAACACTACGCTTTGAAAAGACAGAAACAATAAATGAAATTACTTATCAAATCAGGGTTGGTCGAAGAGGTGAGGTTGATTATTCTGAAGGGATTGGCAAAGCCAACTTTAGTAAATATCATGGATTAATTAGTAAGGAAGCCTGGACCTCAAAAGCTTTAAATAAGAGTGGTCAATATCTTCATACGTGGTATGTTAGGGTCAATCCAAAGCAAGCTTCATATGATAAAATTGAGATTCATGATTGGGTTGATCCAAATTCGTCACCAATGCAAATGATTCCGGAATCTCTCAGTGTTATAGCAGGTTGGTATAACAAAGTATACTACATGAAAGACGAGGTAGTTTTAGAAGCTGGTAAAGATTACGAAATTAAGTGGAATGATTCTTATACAGAATTTACCATTACCATTAACAACGCTTCTTCTATCGTAGCTAAAAATGGAAAACCAGCAGCTTTTCGAATTGGTTATAAAACGAGCGCTCCAGGAGATGGTACAAAAGTACTGAATAATGTCGAAGTAAAAGCCAATGATAAAAAACTGGAGTATCAAGATTATAGTAATAAGACGGTACTTCAGCAGATTGGTAATTCTGTTGTGGCCTCAGGAGGAACTATACAATTAGAGACAGCTTACCGTATCATTCTTTACAAGGTCGACGAGCTGACTCATGACCGTCTAAAAGGAGCAAAATTCAAGATCACTCCTCCGGCAGGAGCTACTGCTAAAGAGGAAATTGTAACGACAAATGATGACGGAATTGCTGAATCATCTATTTACTCAGAAAGTGATATCAAGAAAGGGAACTTTACGGTAACCGAGATTGAGGCTCCTGAGGGATATGAGTTGAATCCTACTCCATTTGAGATGACTGTTGGACAAGATGGAGCTATCAAAACAGTTACAAATAAACGTAGCAAAGCTAAAGCTAAGATTAAAGCTAATAAAAAACTTACAGGACGTGAGTTGAAAGCTGATGAGTTTGAGTTTACTTTGACAGACCAAGACGGTAATGTGAAAGAAACAGTCAAGAATGACAAAGATGGAAACGTTAAGTTCTCAGCCTTGGAATTCGATAAAGTTGGAACTTTCACTTACAAGATTGCTGAAAAAGCTGGAACTGCTACAGGCATCACGTATGACACGAAAACAATCACTGCTACAGTTACAGTAGCGGACAATGGTAAAGGTGGCCTTGAAGCAACTGTTGCTTACGATGATGAAAAAGCATTCGAGAACACTTACACTCCAGCGAAAACTGAAGTTTCTGTGAAGAAAGTATGGGATGATAAGAACAACCAAGATGGTAAACGTCCAACTTCTATCACAGTTAAATTGCTTGCAGATGGTCAAGATACTGGTAAAACACTTGAATTGACTGAAGCAAATGGTTGGGCTGGAAGCTTCAAAGACCTTGATGCTGATAAAGGCGGCATACCTATCCAGTACACGGTAGTAGAAGTAACTGTTGCTGGTTACACTTCTAAGGTTACTGGTGACGCTGCATCAGGATTCACTATCACAAATAGCTATTCACCAGAAACAGTTGTTGTAAAAGCAACTAAGAACTGGGATGACGCGAATAACCAAGACGGCAAACGTCCAACTAAGATTACAATCAATCTTTTAGCAGATGGTCAGAAAGTTGATTCGAAAGAAGTTCAAGCAGCCGCAGACGGAACTTGGACTGTCGAATTCACGAAATTAGCAAAATATAAAGCTGGTAAAGAAATCAAATACACTGTAACAGAAGAAGCCGTAGCAGAATACGAAGCGACTATTACAGACTTTACCATCACAAACAAATATGCTCCTAAAGAAATTGACTACAAGGTAACAAAAGTATGGAACGATTCGAACAACCAAGACGGCAAACGTCCTGAGTCCGTAACGGTTCAACTTTACAAAAAAGTAGGAGATACTGATCCAGTAGCCGTTGAAGGTAAGAAATTGACCTTGACAGCTAAGGATAAGACAGATGCCAACACTTGGGTAGCATCATTCACAAATCTTCCACAATACGAAACTGGTAAAGAGATCGTTTACTCAATCAAGGAAGTGAATGTACCAGCTGGCTATGAAGCCTCTGTAACTGGTCAAGTAGTGACTAACACTCATAATCCAGATACAGTTATCCTTTCAGGAACTAAGGTTTGGGATGATAACAACAACCAAGACGGCAAACGTGCAGATAAAGTGAAAGTTCAAATTCTTAACGGCGATAAAGTTGTTCAAGAAATTGAAGTTTCAGAAGCAACTGGTTGGAAGTTCGAATCAAAAGCACTTCCTAAGTACGAAAATGGTAAAGAAATCAAGTACACTGTCAAAGAAGTAGCTGTGAAAGAATATACCTCAACAGTTACTACGGACAAAGATGGTAAGTACACAGTTACCAATACACATGCTCCAGAGAAAACATCTGTAAAAGGTCATAAGATCTGGAAAGATGAAGAGAACAAAGATGGCATCCGTCCAGCATCTATCACCGTAAAACTTCTTGCAGATGGTAAGGAAACTGGTCAGACAGCTACAGTGTCAGAAACAAGTGGCTGGACTTATGAGTTTACAGGTCTTGATCGTTATCAAGAAGGTAAGGAGATTGCCTACACTGTTGAAGAAGTGAATGTTCCAGATGGTTATACAGCTTCAGTAGAAGGTTACAACATTACAAATACGCACACTCCTGAAAAACCAACACCTGGCAAACCAAATGAACCAGGTAAGCCTAAAAAAGGTGGGGAATTGCCTAATACAGGAAGCGAGTCTAACCAAGTGGCTCTAGTAGCTGGAATCGCCCTTCTTGGATTGGGAACAGGATTCTTGGCAAGACGCAAAAAAGAAGATTAAGTTTTTTAAACGGTATCTTTCACGAAATGTTGCAAGACAGTTTAAAAGTGGAAACAAGTGTCAATGGAAATTGGCACTTGTTTTTTTTGTAACTAACCCTGGTTCTACTACCAGATACAAGTGGATAGTTGCCACTTACTAAAAAGCTATTGTTTTTGCGAGGAAATCCTCTATAATTGGTGACAAATAAAAAAGGAGATGTTGCATATGATTGAAACAAGATTACAAGATAAATTGAAGTCAGGTTTGGAGGTAGAAAACTTTCAAAAAGATGGGGCTATCTATCTGTCTCTTAATCCTGATTATCTATCTGGAGATAATGCTAAATACATGACCATGTATAACCGTATGGCTCGTTGGTATGATATGAGTGAGAAATGGATAGGACCATTTCTCCACGGCAAGGCAATTGATAAGTTGAGAAGGGATCTGATGGGAGAAATAGAATGGAAGGATAATTTATCTGTTCTCTATGTCTCTATCGGGACTGGTCAAGACCTCCGTTATATCCCTGAGACAATTGACCTGAAAAGTTTAGACTTTGTAGGGGTAGATATTTCTATCAGTATGCTAGAAAAATGCCAGAAATCTTGCGCTAAAAAGACTAATTTGCAACTTTTCCATGCTTGCGCGGAGGATCTACCCTTTGCGGATAATAGTTTTGACATTGTCTACCATATTGGCGGAATCAATTTTTTCAATGATAAGGCCAAGGCTATGCAGGAAATGCTACGAGTGGCGAAACCAGGGACTAAGATTTTAATTGCAGATGAGACGGCTGACTATGTGGATCAGCAATATAAGAAAAATCATTTTAGTAAGGATTATTTTAAAGATGCTACTGTTGATTTGAGTGAAATTGAGAATGCTGTTCCAAGCGAAGTTAAGGAAAAGGAAATGAAACTTCTTTGGGATGGTAAATTCTACGCATTGACATTTAGGAAATAAGAAAGAGTATCTTGGTAGAGCTTAGAAAGTAAGTATGAAGATAAAAATATTCCCTTAGACAGCTGTCTGAGGGAATGTTTTTTATGGGAGCATCATCAATTCGACAATCATAGCAATGTAGATGATTAAGGTAAGGAGAAAACCGGCTCTCCAGAAGAATTTGATGAATTTAGGGTAATAAAAACTTCGTTTTTTGACAAGGAAAAAGACTACAAGGAGGATTGCTAGGAGAGAAAGTGCGACTCCAAGTCGCGGTAGAAAGTTGTGGGTAAAGGCTTTAGCAGTAATCAGGTAGTACTCAAATACCAAAAGTGGAAAAGCTAGATCCGCGAAATTAAATCCTATTTTCCTAAGTCCGAAAAGCTTGGTGACAATAAAGCAAACCACCAAGGTTAATATCAATAATAAAATAGATGCTATTTTCATTAAAATCATACCCATATTGTATCATAAAAAAACGCTAAATGAAATGAGAAACAAGGGAATTTGTAGGAAAGTCAGGCTTTTGAGATTGTAGGTGTTTTTTGTTATAATGAAAGTTATGAAATCTTATAATACCTTGAATGATTATTATCGAAAACTTTTTGGAGAGAAGACTTTCAAAGTTCCTATTGATGCGGGATTTGACTGTCCAAATCGGGATGGAACTGTGGCTCATGGGGGCTGTACCTTTTGTACGGTTTCGGGTTCTGGAGATGCCATTGTAGCACCAGATGCCCCTATCCGTGAGCAATTTTATAAGGAAATTGACTTTATGCATCGCAAGTGGCCAGATGTTCAAAAGTATCTGGTTTATTTTCAAAACTTTACCAATACCCATGAAAAGGTGGAAGTGATTCGGGAGCGTTATGAACAAGCCATTAACGAACCTGGTGTAGTGGGAATCAATATCGGAACACGCCCAGACTGTTTACCCGATGAAACCATCGAATATTTGGCTGAGTTATCAGAACGCATGCATGTGACGGTAGAATTGGGCTTACAGACAACCTTTGAAGCAACCTCTGACCTGATTAACCGTGCCCATTCTTATGAATTGTATGTAGAAACAGTCAAACGCTTGAGGAAATATCCTAAGATTGAGATTGTTTCCCATCTGATCAACGGACTGCCTGGGGAAACTCATGAAATGATGCTCGAAAATGTCCGCCGTTGTGTCACCGATAATGATATTCAAGGAATTAAACTGCACTTGCTCCATCTTATGACCAATACACGTATGCAAAGAGATTACCACGAAGGACGCTTGCAACTGATGAGTCAGGATGAATATGTCAAGGTCATTTGTGATCAGCTAGAAATTATTCCCAAGCATATCGTCATCCACCGAATCACGGGAGATGCGCCTAGAGATATGTTGATTGGCCCCATGTGGAGCCTCAATAAATGGGAAGTGCTAAATGCTATTGAAACTGAAATGAGACGCCGCGGCAGTGTTCAGGGCTGTAAGGCTGTAAAACAGGAGTTTTAAAATGAAAAGACCACTTGAGATGGCGCATGATTTTTTAGCTGAAGTCGTGACAAAAGAGGATATTGTTGTGGATGCGACCATGGGTAATGGCCATGATACCCTTTTTCTAGCCAAGCTAGCCAAGCAAGTCTATGCCTTTGATATTCAGGAGCAGGCTTTGGAGAAGACGCAAGAGCGTTTGGATCAGGCTGGAATGAAAAATGCCCAGTTAATCTTGAAAGGTCATGAGACACTAGACCAGTTTGTGACAGAAGCTAAGGCAGGGATTTTTAATCTTGGTTATTTACCTTCTGCTGACAAATCCGTCATCACCCAACCTCAGACTACTATCGAAGCCTTAGAAAAGCTGTGTCACTTGCTTGTCAAAGGGGGACGGATTGCAATCATGATTTACTATGGTCATGAAGGAGGAGACACCGAGAGGGATGCTGTATTGGATTTTGTTAGCCAGTTGAACCAACAAGAGTATACAGCTGCCATTTATCGGACTCTCAACCAAGTTAATAATCCACCGTTTTTAGTTATGATTGAAAAATTAGAAAGGTATAGACATGGATAAACAATACCTTCGTGAGAAGCTTGAGGCAATGCGCCAAAATTTTGTCGAGTCAACGCATCACGAGCGAGCAGTCGGGGTGCTCGACGAAGCACATATGAGCAAGAAAATGCTTAAAATTAAGAAAAAATTAGTGGCTCTTGAAATGGAAAGATGCCAGAAAAAAATTGAGCACAAAGACTGTTCTAAGATTGATCAGAAAATCCAAGAGCAAAAGGAGATTTTTGAATCTTGTTGTAAAAAAGATTAAGGAGGAATTGTGTGGAATTACTCATTTACTTGATTCTATTTTTATTTGTCTTAATCATTTCAACTACGACCAATAAGCTTCTCCCTTTTTTGCCCCTTCCTCTTGTGCAAATCCTTTTGGGGATTGGGATTGGTTTATTTGTTCCCGATGCGGACTTTCATCTCAATACAGAGCTGTTTCTGGCCATGGTTATTGGTCCCTTACTTTTCCGGGAGGCAGAAGAAGCGGATATTACGTCCATTTTGAAGCACTGGCGGATTGTTGTCTTTCTAATTTTTCCTGTGATTTTTATCTCGACCTTAAGCTTGGGAGGCATGGCTCACTTCCTTTGGATGACTCTTCCTTTGGCTGCCTGTTTAGCAGTTGGAGCGGCACTTGGGCCAACAGATTTGGTTGCCTTTGCATCTCTTTCTGAACGTTTTCGTTTTCCAAAACGGGTTTCCAATATCCTAAAAGGGGAAGGACTCTTAAATGACGCTTCTGGTTTGGTTGCCTTTCAGATGGCTCTGGCTGCTTGGACAACAGGAACCTTTTCTTTCAGCCAAGCTGGAACTTCCCTAGCGTTTTCTATCCTTGGTGGTTTTGTAGTCGGTTTTGTGACGGCTATGGTCAATCGTTTCTTGCATACCTTTTTACTGAGTGTGCGAGCGATAGATATAGCCAGTGAACTATTGCTAGAGCTAAGTTTGCCGCTCATGACCTTTTTCATCGCAGAAGAGTTTCATGTTTCAGGGATTATCGCAGTAGTGGTTGCAGGTATTTTGAAGGCCAGTCGTTTTAAGAAAATTACGCTCCTTGAGGCTCAGGTAGACACCGTGACGGAGACCGTTTGGCACACCGTGACCTTTATGCTAAATGGATCAGTCTTTGTTCTCTTGGGAATGGAATTAGAGTTGATAGCAGAGCCGATCTTGTCTAATTCTCTCTACAATCCCCTTCTTTTACTGCTTTCAGTTGTCGTTCTGACCTTCTTACTCTTTGCGATCCGCTTTGTCATGATTGCTGGTTTTTACTTTGTGAGGACGCGTCGACTTAAGAAAAAAATTCATAAGTACACGAAAGATATGCTTCTTTTGACCTTCTCTGGTGTCAAAGGAACAGTATCTATCGCGACCATTCTCCTCATACCAAGTCATTTGGAGCAGGAATACCCTCTCTTACTCTTCCTTGTAGCAGGCGTTACACTATTGAGCTTTCTAACAGGTTTATTGGTTCTCCCTCACTTATCTGAAGAACAAGAGGAAAGCAAGGATCATTTGATGCATATTGCGATTTTGAATGATGTAGCCGCAGAATTAGAAAAAGAACTGGACCATCACAAGAATAAACTTCCTCTTTATGCAGCTATTGATAATTATCATGGTCGGATTGAAAACCTCATCCTTAGTCTGGAAAATAAGAGAGTCCAAGAGGACTGGGAGTCCCTCAAACTTCTTATCTTGAGTATTGAGAGTGACGGTTTGGAGCAAGCCTACGAAGAAAATAGAATCAGCGAGCGTGGCTATCGAGTTTACCAACGTTACCTAAAAAACATGGAGCAGAGTATCAATCGGAATTTCGCTTCTAGAGTGACTTATTACTTCCTAGTTTCCTTACGGATACTGCGTTTTCTACTCCATGAAATGTTTACCTTTGGCAAAACTTTCCGTAGTTGGATGAATGAAGAATCTCGTAAACTATTAGCAGTTGACTATGATCAGATTTCAGAGTTGTATTTGGAAAATACAGAGCTGATTATCGAGAGTTTGGAAAACCTCAAAGGGGTTTACAAGAGTTCTCTGATTAGTTTTATGCAAGAGTCTCGTCTACGCGAGACGGCCATTATCGGAAGTGGTGCCTTTGTTGAGCGTGTTATCAATCGCATCAAGCCAAACAATATCGATGAAATGCTACGAGGCTACTATCTCGAACGTAAGGCAATCTTTGAATACGAAGAAGCTAAACTGATAACAGCCAAGTATGCCAAAAAATTACGACAAAATGTGAATAATTTAGAAAATTATTCTCTGAAAGAAGCCGCAAATACTTTACCTTATGATATGCTAGATTTAATCAGAAGAACTTAGATGATGAAGAAAATGACGGAGGATGGAACATGAAAAAGTGGTGGAAAGAGCTGATGGACAGGCCCTTATTGAAATCTTTTTTGCATTATTATCAAGCATCAGATAGCGAGTTAACCAGTGTTGCGGTTGCCTACTATTGGTTGATTTCAATCTTTCCTTTGCTAATGATAATGGTCAATATTTTGCCTTATTTTCAGATTCCAGTTTCAAATTTCTTACTGACAATCAAGGAATTCTTGCCTGATACGGTGTATGATGTGGTCGCCAAGATTGTCCGAGAAGTTCTGACTCAACCATCAACTGGTTTGCTGAGTTTTTCCGTTTTATCTGCACTCTGGACCTTTTCGAAATCAATGGATTTCCTTCAAAAAGCTTTTAACAAAGCCTATGGGGTGACCAAGAGTCGAGGAATTATCTCCCATCAGTTGATGAGTCTACTTGTTAGTTTCGGCTTGCAGATACTTTTTGCTCTAGCCTTGTTTTTGAGTATGTTTGGTCGTATGTTGCTCAACCTCCTCAAAACTTACTGGCAATCAGACAGTCCGCTATTTTCCTACCTGCAAGATTTTACAGGCCCTCTGGTCTATGCCTTGATCTTTGCCATTCTAGTTATGATTTATTACTTCCTTCCAAAAGTAAAAGCACCACGAATCCGCTATGTTTTACCAGGAAGTGTCTTTGTCTTGCTAACTCTTATCTTTTTATTGAATATCTTTTCTGTCTACGTAAATAGTTATGTCAATCATCTGGTTGATGTCCGATTTTTCAGTTCCATTATCGTGGTGGTTATGATGTTCTGGTTTATTCTTATTGCAAAGATTTTGATTATCGGAGCAGTTATCAATGCCAGTGTTCAGAGTTTGAAAGATCCAAAGTTTGGTATAGAATAATTAGAAAAATCCCTATTAGGTTTCCTAATAGGGATTTTCTTAATAGATAAACATGGCATCTCCAAAACTGAAGAAGCGGTAGTGTTCTTGGATGGCATGGTGATAGGCATCTAGGACTAAGTCACGACCGGCAAAGGCAGAAACTAGCATAACAAGAGTTGACTTGGGTAGGTGGAAGTTGGTTGAAAAAGCATCCACAACCTTCCAGTCGTAGCCTGGTTTGATAAAGATATTGGTCCAACCAGAATCTGCTTGGATTTGCCCATTAAACTTGGAACCGATGGTTTCCAGTGTGCGGATCGAAGTGGTTCCGACAGCGATGACGCGACCTCCATTTTCCTTGACTGAGCGAAGGGTGGCAGCTGCTTCATCAGAAAGTTGGTAGAACTCCGAGTGCATTTCATGTTCGTCCAGATTGTCAACAGAGACAGGTCTAAAGGTTCCGAGTCCGACGTGAAGAGTGAGATAGACTAGATGAACACCTTTGGCTTGGATTTCTGCTAGTAGTTCTTTGGTGAAGTGCAATCCAGCAGTCGGTGCAGCAGCAGAGCCACTCTCTTTAGCGTAGACCGTTTGATAACGTTCACGGTCATCCAATTTTTCATGGATATAAGGTGGTAGTGGCATTTCACCCAGGCTTTCCAAAACTTCTAGGAAAATTCCTTGGTATTCAAAGCGGACAATGCGGCCCCCGTGGGTCAATTCTTCTGTAACGATAGCACTGAGACGACCATCTCCAAAGCTGACGCGAGTACCGACCTTGAGGCGTTTGGCAGGTTTAGCTAGGACTTCCCACTCATCACCACTAGTATTTTTGAGCAGGAGAAGTTCCACATGGCCTCCTGTCTCTTCCTTTTGGCCATAGAGGCGGGCAGGGAGAACGCGAGTGTCATTCATAACGAGGGCATCACCAGGTTCCAGCATATCAATAATAGAGTGGAAGTGCTTATCCTGCATTTCTCCCGTTTCACGATTAACGATAAGGAGTTTGGAGGCATCTCGTTTTTCAAGGGGCGTTTGGGCAATCAATTCCTCAGGCAAGTGGAAATCAAAATCAGCAGTATTCATTTTTTCATCATTCTTTCTAAGTTCTAATCCTATCCATTATAACATGTTTCAAGTTTGGGCGCTCTTTTTTTAAAAATTAAATCGTTTTCACTTGACAAAAATTGGTCTATACCATATAATAAATATAGAAACATGGAGGATATAAAATGAAAGTTATAAAAGTTGAGAATCAAGTCGAAGGTGGAAAAGTTGCTTTTGAGATTTTGAAGGAAAAATTGGCCAATGGTGCTCAAACATTAGGACTTGCGACAGGAAGCAGCCCGCTTGAGTTTTACAAGGAAATCGTTGAGAGCGACCTTGATTTTTCAAATCTAACCAGTGTGAACCTTGATGAGTATGTAGGGCTTGATGGGGACAACCCACAGTCTTATCGTTACTTCATGCAGGAAAACTTATTCAACCAAAAACCATTTAAAGAAAGTTTCTTGCCTCGTGGGGTTAAGGATAATGCTGAAGAAGAAGTTGAACGCTACAATCAAATTTTAGCTGACCATCCTGTTGATCTCCAAATCTTGGGAATCGGTCGCAATGGACATATCGGCTTTAATGAGCCTGGCACTCCATTTGACAGTCAAACACACCTTGTAGAACTTGACCAGTCTACTATCGAAGCCAATGCTCGCTTCTTTGATAAAATTGAAGACGTTCCAACCCAAGCTATCTCAATGGGGATTAAAAACATCTTGGATGCCAAGTCAATTATTCTCTTTGCTTACGGTGAATCAAAAGCAGAAGCTATTGCCGGAACAGTGTCTGGACCAGTGACTGAGAGTCTACCAGCAAGTAGTCTGCAAAATCACCCTGATGTGACGATTATTGCGGATGCTGAAGCGCTCAGCTTGCTTGAAAAATAAAAATTACACAAACCGCTTGCTCTTTGGAGTGAGTGGTTTTTGAGAAATATAACTATATTTATAGTTTTTGTAGGGCAATAGTAATATGAATAAAGAAGAATTTCTAAAAATAAAAGAAGCTAATAGGAACTAAATTACAAAAGAAAAGGAGAGGATATATATGAGTTCATTGAAACAAATTATCGCTCAAATGACTAAAAATAGTGCAATAGATAATATAGTAACAAAATTCATCCCAGTAATTCTTTCAAAAAACAGTAGTATACTCGAGGAAGTCTACCAAATAGGATCAGATATTTATGAATTTGCTAAGAATTTAACTAAATATCTTGACCATTCTTATGAGGCATACAAGGAAATGAAGAGTGTCGTACATAATTATGAGCCTCGGATGATTAGTAATTCCTTCGAAGTACCTAACATTTTTCCATTATCTCGTGGTCCGGAAGGAAAGTTTAATGTTGTTGATGTTCAAACTATTATTGATTATTCAAAGTTTTCTATTATTAGGGGTACAGGTGGTTCGGGAAAATCGACACTATTAAAATACCTTTTTTTAGAAACCATAAAGCAAGAGAGCTATATTCCACTATTTATAGAATTAAATGAGTTAAATAATTACGATTTGACTGTAAGTTCTAATTTTATTGAAATAATATGTGGAATTTTAACTACATTTGGATCAGAACTACAAAAAGACCAATTAATACGTTTATTGGAAAGTGGTAAAGTCGTAATATTTTTAGATGGTTATGATGAATTAAAGTTTGATAATGTCAAACCTTTTGTGACTATATTTGATAAATTTTGTAAAAGATTTCCCGATAATAATTATATTCTAACTTCACGACCAAACACTGATTTTATTGAGTTTCAGCGCTTTTCTGTTTTTCAGATATCTGAACTTACACCTGCACAATCTATATCATTGATTAAAAAACTTAATTATTCTGAATCTAAAGTTGTAGATGAATTTATAAAAGAATTAAATGATAATCTATATACTACTCACAAATCTTTTGCATCTAATCCTTTACTTTTAACATTAATGCTTATTAATTTTACACATTATAGAAAAATACCTGAAAAAATACATATTTTTTATCAGGAAGCATTTGATACCCTGTATAGGTTACATGACTCGAGAAAGCCTGGGATGTACAGCAGAGAGTTTAACACATTAAATGATTTACCAAAAGATGTTTTTATGAACATAATATCAGAAATTTCTTTTATATCCTATATGAAGTCTAAGACATCTTTTAAAGAAGATGAACTAATCTCTTTAATTGATAGCCTTGATAAAAAACAGTTTGAATTTGACTCAAAAGATTATATAGATGATTTAATATCAATTTGTATTTTTTATAGAGAAGGGAATAGAATATCGTTTGTCCATAAAACATTTCAAGAATATTTTTCTGCTAAGTATTTGGAGCAATTACCAGATATAAAACGTTATAGTCTAGTTGGAGAGTATCTAATCAATGAGTTTATTAAAAACGGTTTTGGTGACACTGATATATTAATTCCAATTTTATATGATTTATTACCAAATAAATTTGAAAAGTATATATTAAATAATTTTTTTGAAAAATATTTTGGTGGGAAAACCAGTGTTATAGAAGTTATTAAAGAGAAGTTTGCTTACTTCAATATAGGATGTTGGTCTGATAAAAGCGGAAAACCATCATATCAAATTGAATTTGTATATGATGTTAAAAATGAGGATCTTGAGGATGAAGAAGATCTATATGAAATATATTTTTTACAATATATTACACAAATTTCCAAAGATATTAATGAGATTCCCATAGACTACTGGGATGATTCAAATGACGATGAAATTATTATTCCAGAATCTATAATTTCTAATTTGAAACACCAACGCAGAGATACAATGACTAGTATAAGTTGCTTTATATCTGATTTTATTTATCAAATACCTCTCAACGATGCAATTGAAGAAAATATTTTAGAAATTATGAAGAAAGAAGTTAATTATAAAATAATTAATTCGGCTTTCATTGTTTATGATTTTCTAAAAGAAAAACAAAATAGAGAAGACATTAGTGAAGTTAATAATATTATAGATAGTTTAAATATTGGAAATAGAAGGACTTCTCACTAATAAAACTTGTTAGTTTTACATATGTATTTTTAAAATAGATATAATCTCTTTAGCAAATACTTTTTTGAAATATGAAAATTTGATAGATAATAACCAAAAGACCTTTGAAATGTATAAAAAGCAACTGGAATTGATACCACTTAACAATCACCAAGCACTCATTGTAAGTGGAGAGCGGAGAAAATTCTTGATAGTGCAGACTTTAAATAACATTCTTTTAGGTATCATGGTATCTATTGTAACAATTTGCTTCTTTCTAGGGAAGAAAGTGAAGATAATATAAGTTTATGGCAGTTTTTTCTTGACAATTATTCCTTTTACGTGTAAAATAGAATAGATCTTGAACTTGAAGGGAGTGAAAAAAATGTCTAAAACAGTAGTACGTAAGAATGAATCTCTTGACGATGCACTTCGTCGTTTTAAACGTGCGGTTACTAAAGCTGGTACTCTTCAAGAAACACGCAAACGTGAATTCTATGAAAAACCTTCTGTAAAACGTAAACGTAAATCAGAAGCAGCTCGTAAACGTAAAAAATTCTAATTTGAAATGAAAGGCTAGACTTGTCTAGTCTTTTTTTGCACAATGTTTAGAGGAAGAAATTGTTATGAGAGAGTATATAAAAGAATATCAAAAGATGCGTGAAAATCACTTGGAAGATTGGGGTTATTGTGCTGATCCGATAGATTGGAAGGATTTTGAAGAGTCAAACCAAAGAATTTTTGAAAAGTATTTGACCGATTCAAAAGTATTGTCTGACAAGGTTTTAAGGGTAAAATTGTACAGTAGCTTATTGCTAGATGATATTAAATATTTTGCCTATTATGCGGCGTTTTTAGATGGGGATTATACACAGTTAAACAATGCGCTATGGCAAACAGGAAGAACTGAGTTGATGAGAGGCGGTTTGTTAGCAAGTGGAACCATTTATACAGATGGAATTTTGAAAGGCTTGTTTACCTCTTTTGCTTGTAACGATTTTTCAGCCATTCCATCATTCGTCCCCAAAGATTTACCCTTGTTGAAAGGAACCTATTATCCAGAAAATGTGATAAATCTTTTATACGCTCTTTATTATCAAGATGAAGAAAGATTATCCGATTCTCTCTTGCGTGCACAACAGTTTTTAGGGAAGAAAAAACGAACTGGTATGGAAGAATTTTCTGTTCGGTATTTTATAAGTTTGGCAAGAAAAGATGCAGTTGCATTAAGTGAGTCCTTACAAAGTTTATGCCAAGCTTATCAGAGACGAGGTTACCCTTATGAAAAGATCGATAAGTGCTTTGCGGATGAGATTCATGGTCTATATCGTTTGGTACGATTTTTTGACCATTCCTTGTTCGAAGAAGTCAGTATGCCATCTCATAAGACTTTTTTGAAGGAGTTTGAAGAATGGCAAGTCCAAAATCAGTTTCCACAAGGTCAACAGTTCTATACCTATCCTCAAGATATGGCTGATGCAAATAGAATACTAACAAAAGATCTTCCAAGAATTTACTTTGAAAAATCTGGAAGGGACTTGGTGATAGACGTTGACCAATTTGCAGTAGATTTGTCTCGGTTAATTTAAAAGAGTACGAAAATACTTCCTAGTCAAATCTTTTCCCAAGCAACATCAAATAAATACTGTAAATCCTGCAAAAAAAGGAAACTTCCAACTACAATCTGATATAATAGTAGGGAGAACTCGATTGAAGGAGGAAATTATGTCGGTTTTAGTAAGAGATGTCATTGAAAAACTCAGACTAGATATTGTCTATGGTGAAGGCGAATTACTTGAAAAAGAAATCAATACTGCGGACATTATGAGACCTGGTCTTGAAATGACGGGCTACTTTGATTACTATACACCAGAACGGATTCAGCTGTTAGGGATGAAGGAGTGGTCCTATTTAGTTGCCATGCCTGCCCAGAACCGTTATCAAGTTTTGAAGAAAATGTTTCTACCTGAAACACCTGCGGTTATCGTGGCTCGTGGTCTGGTAGTGCCAGAGGAAATGTTGAGGGCTGCTAGAGAATGCAAGATTGCGATTTTAACTAGTCGAACAGCAACCAGTCGTTTATCTGGAGAACTTTCTAGCTACCTTGATTCCCGTTTGGCTAAACGTACCAGTGTGCACGGTGTCTTGATGGATATCTATGGCATGGGTGTCTTGATCCAAGGGGATAGTGGTATCGGTAAGAGCGAGACAGGTCTTGAGCTTGTGAAGCGTGGACACCGTCTAGTAGCAGACGATCGTGTAGATATTTATTCTAAGGATGAGATGACTCTTTGGGGTGAACCTGCTGAAATCTTGAAGCATTTACTTGAGATTCGTGGAGTTGGGATTATCGATATCATGAGTCTCTATGGTGCAAGTGCTGTAAAAGATTCTTCACAAGTTCAGCTAGCGGTTTATTTGGAAAATTATGATACCCATAAGACCTTTGACCGTCTAGGAAACAATGCCGAAGAACTCGAAGTTTCTGGTGTAACAATTCCGCGTATCCGCATCCCAGTAAAAACAGGACGCAATATCTCCGTTGTCATTGAGGCAGCTGCCATGAACTATCGTGCTAAAGAAATGGGCTTTGATGCGACACGTTTATTTGAAGAACGTTTGACAAATCTAATCGCTCAAAATGAGGTGAAACATGATTAATCCAGTCGCATTTGAAATTGGCCCCTTTGCTATTCGTTGGTATGCTTTGTGTATTGTAGCTGGTTTGGTTTTAGCAGTCTATCTTGCCATGAAAGAAGCTCCAAAAAAGAAAATTCTATCAGATGATATTTTGGATTTTATTCTGATTGCTTTTCCGATAGCTATTTTAGGTGCTAGACTATACTACGTACTCTTTCGCTTAGATTATTATCTGCAAAATCCAGGTGAAATCATCTCCATCTGGAATGGTGGTTTGGCCATTTATGGAGGTTTGATAGCGGGCGCTATTGTTCTTTATATCTTTGCAGATAGAAAGCTGATTAATACTTGGGATTTCTTAGATATTGCAGCACCGAGCGTCATGATTGCACAGAGTTTAGGGCGCTGGGGAAATTTCTTTAACCAAGAGGCTTATGGTGCAGCGGTAGATAGTTTGGATTATTTGCCAGGCTTCATTCGTGACCAGATGTACATTGATGGTAGCTACCGTCAGCCGACCTTCTTATATGAGTCGGTTTGGAATCTGATTGGATTTGCTTTGATTCTGATTTTTAGACGAAAATTAAAGGGAATCAGACGTGGTCATATCACTGCTTCTTACTTGATTTGGTATGGCTTTGGTCGTATGATTATCGAAGGGATGCGGACGGATAGTCTCATGTTCTTTGGTCTGCGAGTTTCCCAATGGTTATCAGTTATCCTTATCGGACTCGGTATTTTTATCATACTTTATCAAAATCGAAAGAAAGCCCCTTTCTATCATACAGAGGAGGAAAAATAAATGTTAGAAGTTGCATATATACTTGTTGCGATTGCTTTGATTGTCTGTTTAGTCTATTTGACAATCACGATTCAAAAAGCCGGTCGTATGATTGATGAAACAGAGAAAACCATCAAAACGTTGAGCTCAGATGTGAACGTTACCTTGCATCAGACCAATGAATTGTTGGCTAAGGTCAATGTGTTAGCAGACGATATCAATATCAAAGTTGCGACGATTGATCCACTTTTTACAGCTGTGGCAGACTTGTCTGAGTCAGTTTCTGACCTCAACCAACATGCACGTGTTTTAGGTAAAAAGGCTTCATCTGCTGGTTCAAAGACTATCAAAACAGGTGCAGGCTTGTCAGCTCTTCGTGTCGCAAGTAAATTTTTCAAAAAATAAAAAAGGAGAAATCTTATGGGAAAACTATCCTCTATCCTTTTAGGAACAGTTTCAGGTGCAGCCATTGCTTTGTTTTTGACGAGTGACAAGGGCAAGCAAGTTTGTAGTCAAGCTCAGGATTTTCTAGATGATTTGAGAGAAGATCCAGAATATGCTAGAGAGCAGGTTTGTGAGAAACTAACTGAAGTGAAGGAACAGGCAACTGACTTTGTATTGAAAACAAAGGAGCAAGTAGAATCTGGTGAAATCACTTTTGATAGTGTCCTTGACCAAGCTAAAAACTGTGCTCGACAAGCGACAGAAGCATCCAAGGAAACCTTTAACAATCTCAAGGAGCAATGGCAAGAACAGTCAACAACTCCAGACGTTGCTGAAGATCAAGAAGAAATCATCATCGATATTACTGAAGTATAAGGTATCACCATCTCTGGTTTTTGGGGATGGTGATTTTTATCTGGAAACCAGTCTTTGTGGTATAATAAATACTATGCAGAAAAAACCAACGTCAGCCTATGTGCATATTCCCTTTTGCACACAGATTTGTTATTATTGTGACTTTTCAAAGGTCTTTATCAAGAATCAGCCGGTAGATAGCTATTTGGAGCACCTGCTAGAAGAGTTTCGTTCTTATGATATCCAAAAGTTGTCAACTCTCTATATTGGAGGTGGGACGCCAACGGCTTTGTCAGCTCCGCAATTAGAAGTGCTCTTGGATGGCTTGACTAAAAATCTAGACTTGTCTGTCTTGGAAGAGTTGACCATTGAGGCCAACCCAGGCGACTTGGATGTGGATAAGATTGCGGTTTTGAAACAGTCACCAGTCAATCGTGTTTCCTTAGGAGTGCAGACTTTTGATGACAAAATGCTGAAAAAGATTGGGCGCAGTCACTTGGAGAAGGATATTTATGAAAATATCGACCGCCTCAAACTGGCTGGTTTTGACAATATCTCCATCGACCTAATCTACGCTCTACCTGGTCAAACTATGGATCAGGTCAAGGACAATGTCGCTAAGGCTATCTCGCTTGATATTCCTCATATGAGCCTTTATAGCTTGATTTTGGAGAATCATACGGTCTTTATGAACCGCATGAGACGTGGGAAATTGCCCCTACCCAAGGAAGAGTTAGAAGCGGAGATGTTTGAGTACATCATCGCAGAACTGGAGCGAGCTGGTTTTGAGCATTATGAGATTTCTAATTTCTCCAAACCTGGCTCTGAAAGTTGCCACAATCTCATGTACTGGGACAATGCCGAGTATTATGGTATCGGTGCGGGTGCTTCAGGTTATGTGAACGGGGTACGTTATAAAAACCACGGTCCTATCCGCCACTATCTCAATGCGGTAGAGGCAGGAAATGCTCGGATTACAGAAGAACACCTGAGTCAAAGGGAGCAGATGGAAGAAGAAATGTTCCTAGGCCTCCGGAAAAAATCCGGGGTTTCTATGGCGCGATTTGAGGAAAAATTTGGACGGTCCTTTGATGGACTTTATGGCGAGATCATCAGAGACTTGGTTCAACAAGGACTCATGCAGATCGACGGTGATCGTGTCCGAATGACAAAGAGAGGTCTCTTCTTGGGAGACACTGTAGCAGAACGATTTATTTTGGAGTAGAACAATGGGCTTAACTTATCAAATGAAAATGAAAATTCCTTTTGATATGGCGGACATGAACGGTCATATCAAACTTCCAGATGTAATTTTGCTGTCCCTGCAAGTGTCAGGTATGCAGTCGATTGAACTGGGAGTTAGCGACAAGGATGTGTTAGATCGTTACAATCTGGTCTGGATTATTACAGACTATGCGATTGACGTGGTTCGCTTGCCTCGCTTTGCTGAAGAGATTACGATTGAAACAGAAGCACTGACTTACAATCGTCTTTTTTGCTACCGCCGTTTCACTATCTATGATGAAGCAGGTCAAGAAATCATTCGCATGGTAGCAACCTTTGTTCTCATGGACAGAGATAGTCGTAAAGTTCATGCTGTCGAACCGGAAATTGTTGCTCCTTACCAGTCTGAGTTTGATAAAAAACTCATCCGCGGGCCAAAGTATGCAAATCTAGAAGATCCGATCAGTAAAGACTACCATGTTCGTTTTTACGACTTGGATATGAATGGTCATGTCAATAACAGCAAATACCTGGATTGGATTTTTGAGGTCATGGGAGCAGACTTTTTGACCAAGTATATTCCAAAGAAAATCAATCTCAAATATGTCAAAGAAGTGCGACCAGGTGGTATGATTGCTTCAGCTTATGAACTCAAGGGACTAGAAAGCAAGCATGAGATTATCAGTGATGGCGAGATTAATGCCCAAGCTATGATTACGTGGCAAGAAATTGAAGGCAATTAGAAAGGACGATATGGCTTATAAAGGTTATTTAATTGATTTAGACGGGACCATTTACAAGGGGAAAGACCGGATTCCGGCGGGTGAGGCTTTTGTCCATGAGTTACAAAAAAGAGAAATTCCCTATCTCTTTGTGACCAATAATACAACTCGTACTCCTGAGAGTGTACAAGAGATGTTGGCTCAGAATTTTAATATCAACACGCCTTTATCAACTGTCTATACAGCGACTTTGGCAACCATCGACTATATGAACGACTTGGGACTGGAAAAGACAGTCTATGTCATCGGAGAAGCTGGGCTCAAGGATGCTATCCAGGCGGCTGGTTATGTCGAAGACAAGGAAAATCCAGCCTATGTGGTCGTTGGACTGGACTGGCAAGTCGACTATGAAAAATTTGCGACAGCAACTCTAGCTATTCAAAAGGGGGCTCACTTTATCGGAACCAACCCTGACCTCAATATCCCGACAGAACGTGGTCTTTTGCCAGGTGCTGGTTCACTAATTACACTTCTTGAAGTCGCTACACGGGTCAAACCAGTATATATCGGAAAACCGAATGCGATCATCATGGAAAAGGCCGTGGAACATCTGGGTATAGATCGAGAAGACTTGCTCATGGTTGGGGACAACTATCTGACGGATATTCGAGCAGGCATTGACAATGGCATTCCAACGCTCTTGGTGACGACAGGTTTTACCAAGGCAGAAGAAGTGGCGGACTTGCCAATCGCACCAACTCATGTAGTTTCTAGCCTTGCGGAGTGGAATTTTGATGAAAACTAAACTGACCTTTTGGGGAAGTATGCTCTTTTTCCTCTCCCTTTCTATCCTACTGACCATTTATCTGGCATGGATTTTCTATCCTTTGGAAATTGAGTGGCTGAACTTAGCGGATCGAGTCTATCTAAAGCCAGAAACCATTCAGTACAATTTTCATATCTTGATGAATTACCTGACCAATCCCTTTAGTCAGGTCTTAGAGATGCCGGATTTTCGTTCATCAGCGGCAGGTCTACACCACTTTGCGGTGGTGAAGAATCTCTTCCACTTGGTTCAGCTAGTTGCCCTAGTGACATTACCAAGTTTCTATTTCTTTGTTAGAAAGATTGTGAAAAAAGGCTTTTTGCCCCTATATCGTAAAAGTATCTTGACTTTAGTGCTATTGCCTCTCGTCATTGGCTTTGTAGGAGTGTTGATTGGTTTTGAGCAATTCTTTACTCTTTTCCATCAGATTCTCTTTGTGGGAGACGATACCTGGCTTTTTGATCCAGCAAAGGATCCCGTTATTTGGATTTTGCCAGAGACTTTCTTTCTCCATGCCTTTTTACTTTTCTTTGCTTTGTATGAAGGAATGTTTGGTTTCCTTTTTGTTAAAGCTTCAAGGAAATAGTGGAAAAAGTTCTGTATTTTTAATAAAAAACGAGAGAAGTTGCTCTACTCCCTATTTATTGTTAGGTTATCCTAAAGATAAACTTGCAAAGCAGGAGATTTTTGCAGAAAACAGTCTATTTTCTATGAAAAAATAGGCTTTTTTTCTAAAAATACCTAGTCAAGCGCTTTATTTTTTTGTATAATAGAAATAGCAAGTATAGATAAAAGAAGAGAAAAGCATGATTACACTATTTTTATCACCGAGTTGTACATCATGTCGTAAGGCAAAGGCTTGGTTAGAGACGCATAAAGTGCCCTTTCAAGAGCATAATATTATGACTAGTCCTTTAACAAGAAAAGAATTACAACATATTCTTTCCTTGACCGAAAATGGTACTGATGACATCATTTCAACTCGTTCAAAAATTTTTCAAAAATTGGATATTGATGTAGAGAGTATCTCGGTATCGGAGTTGCTTCAGTTGATTGAGCAATATCCTAGTCTTTTGCGTCGCCCAATTATTATAGATACCAAACGCATGCAGATCGGTTTTAATGAAGATGAGATTCGTGCTTTTCTCCCTCGTAGTTACCGTAAACAAGAATTGAAAGAAGCAACATTGAGAGCTGGTATTGGATAGATGAACAAACAGTATAGTTACCCACTAGATTTGTCGTGGAGCACTGAAGAACTTGCTTCAGTGCTTTCTTTTTTTAATGATGTTGAAGCTGCTTATGAAGATAAGGTAGATGCAAAAAAACTGCTAGAGTCTTACAAGAAATTTAAGTCTGTAGTTCCGAGCAAAAGTGAAGAAAAGCGCCTAGGTCGCGAATTTGAAACGGCTAGCGGTTATTCCTTCTATCATGCAGTTCAATTAGCAAAAGAAAAAAGAGAAGGGAAGATTTCTCTTGGAAACTAAATTTGAATTTGCCAAACAGATTGTGCAGGAAGCTGCTGACTATATTTTGGCTCACATGAAAGAAGATTTGCAGGTTGAGCGCAAGTCTTCGCCTACAGACTTGGTGACGCGTTTGGACAAGGAGGTTCAGGAACTCCTGGTTGAACGGATCAAGTCCTCCTATCCTGAGGACTTGATTTGCGCGGAAGAGGGTTGTTTACGTGCTGCAGTCGGTCAAGGTTCCGTTTGGGTGATTGATCCCATTGACGGTACCAATAACTTTGTCGCCCAGCAGGAAGATTTTGCCGTGATGTTGGCTTATTTTGAGGATGGTGTGGGCAAATTTGGCATCATCTATGATGTCATGAAAGGTGATTGTTACCATGGTGGTGGTGCCTTTCCTCCTTTTCGCAATAATGAGCCCTTACCGCCTTTTAAAAAGAAACCACTTCAAGAATTTTTAGTTGCCGGTAACTCAGGTATGTTTGAAAGCAATGAGTGGGGCTTGGCGGATTTGGGTCGAGCAGCTTTGGGAGTCCGTGTCTATGGCAGTGCGGCCATTAGTTTTGCTAAGGTTTTATCGGGTCGTCTTCTGACTTATATTACCTACCTGCAGCCATGGGATTACGCTGCGGCCAGTATCTTAGGGGAAAGTCTGGGTTATCGTCTTCTTACGGTATCGGGTGAGCCTGCTGATTTTACAACGCGTCAGCCTGTCATGATGGTGCCAATCGAGATGCAAGAAGAGATTCAGTCTTATATCTACGAAAGGAAAGAAAACTAAATGCAATTTCCAGAAGGATTTGTTGAAAAATATGAAGCGATACTAGAAGACGAGGCAAGAGACTTTCTTGCCTCTTTTAAACAAGAAGCAGTTTCGGCTTTTCGGGTCAATCCCTTAAAAGAAAGTCAGTTATCGTTTGCGGATGCCATTCCCCATACACCTTGGGGACATTATGGCAAGGTCTCAGGGAAGTCACCAGAGCACGTGACAGGTTTCGTTTATTCGCAAGAGCCTGCAGCCCAAATGGTGGCCCAGGTAGCTCAACCAAGTCCTGGTATGAAGGTCTTGGACTTAGCTGCAGCTCCAGGTGGAAAATCCACTCAACTAGCAGCTTATCTGGCTAATCAAGGAGTCCTTGTCTCCAACGAAATTTCAAGTAAGCGTGCTAAGATTTTAGTGGAAAATATGGAGCGATTTGGAGCGACAAACGTTGTTGTGACTAATGAATCTGCTGACCGCTTGGCCAAGGTTTTTAAAGGTTACTTTGATGTGATTGTCCTTGATGCACCTTGCTCGGGTGAAGGGATGTTTCGTAAGCAGCCCGATGCCATGGATTATTGGAGTACTGATTATCCTAGTCAATGCGCTAGTCTCCAAAGAGAAATTTTAGAAGATGCAGTGACCATGCTTGCTGAAGGTGGCCGTTTAGTTTATTCGACCTGTACTTGGGCACCAGAGGAAAATGAAGAAATCGTCCACTGGTTACTTGATACTTATGCATTTGAATTGCTTCCAGTTGAGCATGTGAACGGTATGGTAGAAGGAATGGGCCTTCCTGAAACAGCACGGATGTATCCTCATCATTTCAAGGGAGAAGGTCAGTTTGTTGCCCACTTGCAGTTTAAGGGACAAAATCCCGCACCTAAATTCACAGCTAGCAAGAGCAATCTCAGTCGGGAACAGCTGGCCTTGTGGCAAGAATTTGCCCAAAAACACTTGCGAGTCAATCTAACTGGTATCTTGCAGACCTTTGGAGACCAACTCTATCTCCTGCCCGATATGCTACCTGATCTAGGGAAACTCAAAATTGCTAGAAATGGCCTCCATCTGGGTACTTTTAAGAAGAAACGCTTCGAACCAAGCTTTGCTCTCGGATTAGCCTTGAAACCAAGTCAAGTAAAACAAAGTGTCGAAATCAATGATGAGGACTTTGTAAAATATGTGGCTGGTGAGACCGTTCAATTGTCTGAAGTTCGACCAAATGGCTGGTACCAAGTCCTGGTTCAAGGAAACGGACTAGGCTTTGCCAAGGTAACGGGTAATGTTTTGAAAAATTATTATCCAAAAGGACTCAGATTCAGGTGAAAAAGCTAGTCAAAGAGCCTATTCTATGTTATAGTGGAAGTATGAGTTTTTTCTGATAGTCTTTCATTATTACTTATATTATACGATGGAATTGTCCGCTCCTAAGAATGACTAGATAAAATAAAGCGGGACAATTATTGATGATAATTGGATGATCAGGACAAACGGAAGAAATCAGAACATTTATCATTATGTTCAAGGAGAATAACAGTGAAAAAAAGAAAAAAGCTCGTCATGTCTCTTGCAGCACTTTTGATGGCAGGTTCTCTAGCAGGATGCGCTAGCTGGATTGATCGTGGAGAATCTATGACAGCCGTTGGTTCAACTGCTCTTCAGCCTCTTGTCGAAGCGGCAGCAGATGAATTTGGTTCTAGAAACATCGGAAAAACAGTTAATGTTCAAGGTGGTGGATCGGGTACAGGACTATCACAAGTCCAGTCTGGAGCAGTTGACATCGGGAACTCTGACGTCTTTGCAGAGGAAAAAGAAGGAATCGATGCTTCAGCCCTAGTAGACCACAAGGTTGCAGTGGCTGGTCTTGCAGTGATTGTAAACAAGGAAGTGGATGTTGAAAATCTCACAACCGAGCAACTTCGCAAAATCTTTACAGGTGAAGTGACCAACTGGAAAGAAGTTGGGGGCAAAGACCTGGCCATTTCAATCATCAACCGAGCAGCAAGTTCTGGTTCACGAGCGACGTTTGATACGGTCGTTATGAATGGCCAAGCGGCAATGCAGAGCCAAGAACAGGATTCTAACGGGATGGTCAAGTCGATTGTATCCCAAACGCCTGGAGCCATTTCTTACCTGGCCTTTGCCTATGTAGATGACTCCGTGAAAAGCATGAAACTGAATGGGTATGAACCTACATCTGAGAATGTAACGACCAACAATTGGCCTTTGTGGTCTTATGAACATATGTACACACTTGGTCAGCCAAATGAGTTAGCTGCTGAATTCCTGAATTTCGTCCTCTCAGATGAAGCCCAAAATGGAATTGTTAAGGGCATGGGCTATATCTCTATCAATGAAATGAAAGTCCAAAAGGATGCTTCAGGTACCGTTACAGCAGTAGAAGGAGGTCAATAATGAATCAAGAAGAATTATCTAAAAAATTACTCTCTCCTTCAAAGAACTCTCGGCTTGAGAAGTTTGGTAAAGGATTGACCTTCACTTGCCTTTCTTTGATTGTTATCATTGTGGCCATGATTTTGATTTTTGTAGCCCAAAAAGGCTTATCGACCTTCTTTGTCAATGGAGTGAATATCTTTGATTTCCTCTTTGGTCAAACTTGGAATCCTTCAGGGAAACAATTTGGTGCCCTTCCAATGATTTTGGGCTCCTTTATTGTGACGATTTTATCAGCCCTCATCGCAACACCCTTCGCTATTGGTGCGGCAGTCTTTATGACAGAAGTCTCACCAAAGGGTGCAAAGATTTTGCAACCAGCCATTGAACTCCTCGTCGGTATTCCTTCAGTCGTCTATGGATTTATCGGTTTGCAAGTTGTGGTGCCTTTTGTCCGTAGCGTCTTTGGTGGAACTGGTTTTGGGATCTTGTCAGGGATTTTCGTCCTCTTTGTCATGATCCTACCAACTGTAACCTTTATGACAACAGACAGCTTGCGTGCTGTTCCTCGTCATTACCGTGAAGCCAGTTTAGCTATGGGAGCCACTCGTTGGCAAACCATCTGGCGTGTGACCTTGAAAGCAGCACGTTCAGGTATTTTCACTGCAGTGGTCTTTGGGATGGCGCGTGCCTTCGGTGAAGCCCTTGCTATTCAGATGGTGGTCGGAAACTCAGCAGTTATCCCAACCTCGCTAACAACACCAGCTGCGACCTTGACATCTGTATTGACTATGGGTATCGGAAATACCGTCATGGGAACGGTTGATAATAACGTTCTCTGGTCACTGGCTTTAGTCTTGCTCTTGATGAGTTTGGCCTTTAACAGTGTGATTAAATTGATTACGAAAGAAAGAGGAAAGAAAAACTATGCACGCTAAGAAATTAGATAAACTTGCAACAGCTGTCCTCTATACCATCGCGGGTATCATCGTTGCCATCTTGGCATCCTTGATTCTCTATATCTTGGTGAGAGGGTTACCGCATATCTCTTGGTCTTTCTTGACTGGGAAATCCTCCTCTTATCAAGCAGGTGGGGGTATCGGGATTCAGCTCTACAATTCCTTCTTCCTTTTGGTTATTACCTTGATTATTTCTGTTCCCCTGTCTATGGGAGCTGGTGTTTTCCTCGCTGAGTATGCCAAAAAAGGACCTGTGACCAATTTTATTCGTACCTGTATTGAGATTTTGTCTTCTCTGCCATCAGTCGTTGTGGGTCTCTTTGGTTACTTGATCTTTGTTGTCCAGTTTGAGTATGGATTTTCAATCATTTCAGGTGCCTTGGCCTTGACAGTCTTTAACCTTCCTCAGATGACACGAAATGTTGAGGACAGTTTAAAACACGTTCACCATACACAACGTGAGGCTGGTCTGGCCCTTGGTATTTCTCGTTGGGAGACGGTTGTTCATGTTGTTATTCCAGAAGCCCTTCCAGGTATCGTAACGGGTGTTGTTTTGGCATCTGGTCGTATCTTTGGTGAGGCCGCCGCTCTTATCTATACTGCAGGACAATCCGCTCCAGCCCTTGACTGGTCTAACTGGAATATCCTCAGTGTTAGCAGTCCTATCTCAATCTTCCGTCAAGCAGAAACCTTGGCTGTCCACATCTGGAAGGTCAACAGTGAAGGAACCATTCCTGATGCTACTATCGTATCAGCAGGTTCTGCAGCTGTGCTCCTCATCTTTATCTTGATTTTTAACTTTGGAGCACGCAAACTCGGAAGCTATTTACACAAGAAATTAACCGCTGCCTAAAGGAGAAGCCATGTCAAAATATAACTGGGATGAAAAGCATATCATCACCTTCCCTGAAGAAAAAGTGGCCCTCTCTACCAAGGATTTACATGTTTACTACGGTAAAAATGAATCCATAAAGGGCATCGATATGCAATTTGAAAAAATAAAATAACGGCCTTGATTGGTCCGTCTGGATCTGGGAAATCTACCTATCTTCGTAGTCTCAATCGGATGAATGATACTATTGATATTGCCAAGGTCACAGGTCAAATTCTCTACCGAGGGATTGACGTTAATCGTCCAGAAATCAATGTCTATGAGATGCGCAAGCATATTGGAATGGTCTTTCAACGGCCAAATCCATTTGCCAAGTCTATCTACCGCAATATTACTTTTGCTCATGAACGTGCAGGAGTCAAGGATAAGAAGGTCTTGGATGAAATTGTGGAAACTTCTCTCCGTCAAGCTGCCCTTTGGGACCAGGTCAAGGATGATTTGCACAAATCAGCCTTGATGCTCTCTGGTGGTCAGCAGCAACGGCTTTGTATCGCGCGAGCTATCTCTGTTAAACCAGATATTCTCTTGATGGATGAGCCAGCGTCAGCTTTGGATCCGATTGCGACAGCCCAGCTGGAAGAAACCATGTTGGAATTGAAGAAGGATTTTACCATCATCATTGTTACCCACAGTATGCAGCAGGCTGCCCGTGCGAGTGACTACACAGGATTTTTCTACTTGGGTGATTTGATTGAGTATGATAAGACGTCCAATATTTTCCAAAATGCCAAGCTACAGTCAACCAATGACTATGTAACGGGACACTTTGGTTAGAAAGGAAACAGTATGACAGAACCGATTTTGCAGGTTAAAGACCTGTCCGTTTATTACAACAAAAAGAAGGCCTTGAATAGTGTTTCCCTTTCTTTTCAACCCAAGGAAATAACCGCCCTCATTGGTCCGTCAGGTTCAGGGAAGTCAACTCTTCTCAAGGCCATCAACCGGATGGGAGATTTAAACCCTGAGGTGACAACAACGGGGACAGTGATTTATAATGGTCACAATATCTATAGCCCCCGTACCGATACGGTTGAATTGCGTAAGGAAATTGGTATGGTTTTCCAACAGCCCAATCCCTTCCCTATGTCTATCTACGAAAATGTTGTCTATGGGCTACGTATCAATGGGGTTAAGGACAAGCAAGTTCTAGATGAAGCAGTAGAAAAGGCCTTGCAACGTGCTTCTATCTGGGATGAAGTAAAGGATCGTTTGCATGATTCGGCCATTGGTCTCTCTGGTGGACAACAACAACGTGTTTGTGTTGCTCGTGTCTTAGCAACCAGTCCGAAAATTATCCTCTTAGATGAACCAACTTCAGCTTTGGATCCTATTTCTGCAGGTAAGATTGAGGAAACCTTGTATGGTCTGAAAGATAAATACACCATGCTCTTGGTGACGCGTTCGATGCAACAAGCCTCACGTATCTCTGATAAAACAGGATTTTTCCTAGATGGGGATTTGATCGAGTTTAATGATACGAAGAAGATGTTCCTAGAGCCACAAAACAAGGAAACAGAAGATTATATTACAGGAAAATTTGGATAAGGAGTTGAATGATGTTACGATCTCAATTTGAAGAAGATTTGGAGAAATTGCACAACCAGTTCTATGCTATGGGACAAGAAGTGCTCTCGCAGATCAATCGTACAGTGCGTGCCTTTGTTACGCATGACCGTGATTTGGCAAAAGAAGTCATCGAAGACGATGCAGAAGTTAATGAATATGAAGTGAAGTTGGAAAAGAAATCATTTGAAATGATCGCCCTCCAACAACCTGTTTCGCAAGACCTTCGTACCGTCTTGACCGTTCTCAAGGCAGTTTCAGACGTGGAACGCATGGGAGATCATGCAGTGTCTATCGCTGAGGCGACCATTCGTATGAAGGGGGAGCAACGTATCCCTTCTGTTGAAGAAGAAATTAAAAAGATGGGACGCGACGTGAAAAACTTCGTTGAAGCAGCTCTAGATCTCTATCTCAACGGTTCTGTGGATCAAGCCTACGAAGTAGCGGCTATGGACGAAAAAATCAACCATTACTTTGATAGTATCCGTGATTTGGCTACAGAAGAAATTAGGAAAAATCCTGAAGCTATCGTTACAGGTCGTGATTACTTCCAAGTCATTTCTTTCTTGGAGCGTATCGGAGACTACGCAAAAAATATCTGTGAATGGGTTGTTTACTTTGAAACAGGTAAGATTGTCGAACTATAAGAAACGGTTTAAATATACAGAAATAAGGCTGATTAAAATAAATCAGTCTTCTTTTTTATGAAAAGAATTGTTTTACAATCAAAATCTCTAAAAGGGTTGACAACTATTTTTAAAAGAGTTATAATTATTCAGAATTAACAGAAAGGTCGTTTATTTATGAAATTTAAGAAATGGATATTAGTTGTGTGTAGTATGCTTGCCAGTGTGGTTCTAGTAGCTTGCCAGTCAGGAACGGATAGTTCTCAGTCTGCTGTGGACGCTATTAAACAAAAGGGAAAGCTAGTTGTTGCGACCAGCCCAGACTATGCACCGTTTGAATTCCAAGCCTTGGTAGATGGTAAAAATCAAGTGGTTGGTGCAGATATTGATATGGCTCAAGCGATTGCGGACGAGCTTGGGGTTAAACTTGAAATCTCAAGTATGAGTTTTGACAATGTCTTGACCAGCCTTCAAACTGGAAAGGCTGACTTGGCTATTGCAGGAATTAGTGCCACAGATGAAAGAAAGGAAGTCTTTGACTTTTCAATCCCTTACTATGAAAACAAGATGAGTTTCTTGGTTAGAAAAGCCGATTTAGACAAATACAAGGATCTTTCAAGCCTCGCAAGTGCCAATATTGCAGCTCAAAAGGGAACTGTTCCAGAAACCATGGTCAAGGAACAATTACCAAATGCCCAGTTGACATCCTTGACCAATATGGGTGAAGCAGTCAATGAGTTGCAGGCTGGAAAAGTGGATGCTGTTCATATGGATGAACCAGTTGCTCTTAGCTACGCAGGTAAAAACTCAGACCTTGTCGTTGCATCTGTTAACTTGACAATAAAAGATGGCGAAGCCAATGCCGTTGCTATCAAGAAGGATCAATCAGACTTGAAAGCGGTAGTAGATAAGGTTATCCAAAAACTGAAAGATGACGGAACCTATCAAACTTATCTTGAAAAAGCAGCGAAACTAACAGAAGTTGAACAATAAGAAAAAGCAGAGTTGGACTTTAATCCAATTCTGCTTTTATGTATTGTAATAGCTCTTCTAGATTTTCGAGAGTGACTTTGGCGAACTGATAAGGACAGGCGTCCAAATAAGCCTTCTCAAAAAAGTCTAGTTTGAGTGAGCTGTGTTTCAGACTGGCAATTTTAGGATAGTTTCTCAAATCAAGCAAAAGACCATCGTGTAGAGGGTAGTGGGGCAAGGGACAGGTGTTTTCTTCAAGCACTTTCTTTATCTGAGCCTGATAGTTCTCTTGAAGGGTCAGTCTGGCCAATCGATTTTTTTCAAATAACTGGCTATCGATGTAAAGAGAAAGAGCCTTTTGCATGATGAGATTGCTGTCATAGTCCAAGATATTTTTGTAGGAAACAAAGGCCTCTTTTAGGGCATTTGGAAGAATGAGAGCGGTAATACGAAGGGCTGGAAAGAGACTGGTTGAGAAGGACTTGATATAAATGACCCGATCTTCAGTATCCAGATAGTGGAAGGTTTGGCCCTTTCTAGGATCTAGGTCCCCTAAATAGTCATCCTCTACGATGTAAACACCATACTGGTTTGCTAGATTCAGAATAGCCCTTTTTTCCTGATCAGAATAGGAATGACCTAGGGGATAGTGGAAACGAGGAATGGTATAGAAAAACTTGATTTTACCAGATTTGAACTGTTGTTCCAGTTCTTCAAGGTCAATGCCATCAATACGGCGTTCAATGGTCTGGTAGGCTAATCCTTGAGCGACCAAGAGACGGTTCATCCGGTGGTAAGTTGGTTGTTCGACCAAAATCTCAGCTCCCTGGCTCGGAAAGTCAATCTGAGAAAGGATAAAGAGAGCTTGCTGGGTACCAGAAGTCAGAACCAGTTGATCGGGTTTGCAGTAGAGGGCTTGGTTGAAAAGAAGTTGATGGACAGATTGTCTGAGTTCCTCAAGACCTTCTTGGTTTTCATAGTAGTTGAAGAGGTAGTTTTCTCGACCTATCAGGGTTTCGTTGACACAGAGTCGGAAGTCGTCATAGGCACTGGCATATTCGTCAGTGACTTCAATTTCCAAGTCTTGGTGCTGTCCTTGTTCCAGAACATAGTAGCCACTTTGGGGTTTGGCATAGAGGTATTGTTCATGGCGTAATTCCAGCAGGGCTCGTTGGATAGTGTCCTTGCTACAGTGGAAGTCTTGGCTCAGTTGACGGATGGAGGGAAGCCGGCTGCCTGTTGGAAATTTTCCTGATTCGATACCTTTTTTGAGAAAGGAAACGACTGCTTGGTATTTACTTTCTTTCTTCATTCCAGACCTCCGTTGATTTTGTTACATTGTACCTTTTTTTTGCCTCCTTGGCAATGGGAAAAGCATTTCTCCCTTTCACAACTAGGGGCAAATGTGGTATACTTAGAAAGTATGATGATTCATTGAACAGAAGATAAGAAAGAGAATGGATAGAAAAGTGCAGGAACCGGTAAAATTATTTCAATACAATACTCTAGGTGCCCTAATGGCAGGTCTCTATGGCGGAACCATGACAGTGGGAGAATTGCTGGAACATGGTGACCTCGGCTTAGGGACATTGGATTCGATTGACGGGGAGTTGATTGTCCTTGATGGCAAAGCTTATCAAGCCAAGGGGTCTAGTCAAACGCCTGAAATCGTCGAGGTGGCAGCGGATGCTCTTATTCCCTATGCAGCAGTGGTTCCTCATCAGGCAGAAGTGATTTTCCGTCAGCGCTTTGAGATGACGGATAAGGAATTAGAAAAACGAATTGAGTCCTACTATGATGGGGAAAATCTTTTTCGTTCCATCAAGATTCATGGCGAATTTTCACAAATGCACGTACGGATGATTCCCAAATCCACACCTGATACCAAGTTTGCTGATGTAGCGACACACCAACCTGAATATAGCCGTGAAAATGTATCGGGAACTATTGTTGGATTTTGGACACCTGAGATTTTCCATGGGGTGAGTGTTGCAGGCTATCATCTGCATTTTATCTCAGATGACTTGACCTTTGGTGGGCATGTGATGGACTTTGTTATCAAAGAAGGAATGATTGAGGTTGGGGCAGTCGACCAGTTGGACCAACGTTTTCCAGTCCAAGATCGCCAGTATTTATTCGCCAAATTTAACGTTGACGAGATGAAGAAAGATATTGATAAGTCAGAATAGGAGAAAAAGATGACAGTACATATTATCCTTACCATGATCGTTTTGGTTCTCATTCTAGTAAGTGGAACTTGGTATGCCAAAAAACGGTTTAAAATCTCTCTTGCAGTGATGGGCTTGGGGGCAATCGCATTTTTTGTTTCTTCTCAAGTGTTAGAGAAGATTGTTCACCTTCTGGTACTCCATCCGCAAAAAGATGGAACCATTCCGCTTATGCAGGAGCAGCCTTTCTTATATGTCCTTTATGGGATTGCCATGGCAGCCCTCTTTGAGGAAACAGCTCGCCTTGTCTTTTTTAAATGGTTGGAGAAAAAGAGAAAGCTAGAAGATCGAGATGCTTTGGCTTATGGTTTGGGACATGGGGGCTTGGAGATGCTCTATCTCGGAATGGGAAGCTTGATCAGTCTTTTGATTCTCTTTTCACTCATCCAGTCTTCAAATACTGATGTAGCCAATCTCCTTCCAAAGTCTACACTCGAAACGGTTCAGTCTCTTTCTGTATGGCAGGTTTATTTACTAGGAGTTGAACGTGTGCTTGCTCTGGTTCTCCAAATCGGTCTTTCCATCTGGGTTTACCAAAGTGTTAGCCAAAAGAAATGGATCTATCTCTTTGCTGCCTATGGATTACATGCCTTGTTTGACTTGGCTCCAGCCTTATCTCAAGTGGGCTGGATTGCAAATCCGCTTCTAGTTGAGTTTATTCTTCTCGTAGAACTTCTAGCCTTTATCTGGCTGACAAAATCTACATTTTGGAAAAAATCATAAAAAGAGGGGTGACCTCTTTTTTTATGTAAAGATAAAACAAGCTCTTTTTATGGTCGTCAAATGTCTCTAAAAATGGTATAATGGAATGAATTTTGAAAAAGGAAGAGTGACATGTCAGTAAAAGAAAAAATGCTTGAAATCCTAGAAGGAATCGATATTCGTTTTAAGGAACCTTTGAAGACCTATACCTATACCAAGGTTGGAGGTCGAGCGGATTACCTAGTTTTGCCACGCAATCGCTATGAGATGGCGCGTGTCGTCCAATTTGCCAATCAAGAGAATATTCCCTGGATGGTGCTAGGAAATGCCAGCAATATCATCGTTCGTGAAGGTGGAATCCGTGGTTTTGTCATCTTATGCGATAAGCTCAATAACGTTTCGGTTGATGGCTATACCATTGAAGCAGAAGCTGGAGCCAACTTGATCGAAACGACACGTATTGCCCTTCGTCATAGTTTGACTGGTTTTGAGTTTGCTTGTGGGATTCCTGGAAGCATCGGTGGAGCGGTCTTTATGAATGCGGGTGCTTACGGAGGAGAGATTGCCCATATCTTGCAGTCTTGTCAAATTTTGACCAAGGAAGGGGAAATCGAGACCTTATCTGCCAAGGATTTGGCTTTTGGTTACCGCCATTCAGCTATTCAGGATTCTGGGGCCATTGTCTTGTCAGCTAAATTTGCCCTAGCTCCAGGAAATCATCAGGTTATCAAGCAAGAGATGGATCGCTTGACGCACCTACGTGAACTCAAACAACCTTTAGAATACCCATCTTGTGGTTCAGTCTTTAAGCGTCCAGTCGGGCATTTTGCAGGACAATTGATTTCAGAAGCTGGTTTGAAGGGCTACCGTATCGGTGGTGTCGAAGTCTCAGAAAAACATGCAGGCTTTATGATTAATGTAGCCGATGGGACTGCAAGAGATTATGAAGACTTAATTGAGTCTGTCATTGAAAAAGTTAAAGAACATTCAGGTGTTACCTTAGAGCGAGAAGTTCGTATCTTGGGTAAACACGAATAACATTATTTTTACATAGCATTCAAAGATTGGGATTTTATCGCTAAATGAGGTTTAGGTCAATTTATTTCCTACGCTTGTGTCTAGCATTCTAACAAGGTCCCAATCTGTTAATTTACGAAGAAGAAGGAATTTAGAGGAATTGAAAAAACCAATTATTGAATTCAAAAACGTCTCTAAAGTTTTTGAAGACAGCAACACCAAGGTTCTCAAAGACATTAACTTTGAGTTGGAAGAGGGAAAGTTCTATACCCTACTAGGCGCATCTGGTTCAGGAAAGTCAACCATCCTGAACATCATTGCAGGTTTACTGGATGCGACGACAGGAGATATTTTGCTGGATGGGGTACGGATCAACGACATTCCAACCAACAAGCGAGACGTCCATACGGTCTTCCAATCCTATGCCTTGTTTCCACATATGAATGTGTTTGAAAATGTTGCCTTTCCACTCCGTTTGCGTAAGGTCGATAAGAAAGAAATCGAAAAACGTGTGCTAGAAGTTCTCAAAATGGTACAGTTGGAAGGTTTCGAGAAACGTTCCATTCGTAAGCTTTCGGGAGGACAACGTCAACGTGTGGCGATTGCGCGTGCGATTATCAACCAACCACGTGTGGTCCTCTTGGATGAACCTCTGTCAGCCCTTGACCTGAAGTTGCGAACCGACATGCAGTACGAATTGCGTGAATTGCAACAACGATTGGGTATTACCTTTGTTTTCGTTACCCACGATCAGGAGGAAGCTCTCGCTATGAGTGACTGGATTTTCGTTATGAACGATGGCGAGATTGTCCAGTCTGGGACACCTGTGGATATCTACGATGAGCCCATTAACCATTTTGTTGCTACCTTTATCGGCGAGTCCAACATCTTGCCAGGAACCATGATTGAAGACTACTTGGTCGAGTTTAACGGCAAACGCTTTGAAGCAGTCGATGGTGGGATGAAGCCAAACGAGCCTGTGGAAGTTGTTATTCGTCCAGAGGACTTGCGCATTACCCTTCCTGAAGAAGGCAAGCTCCAAGTTAAGGTCGATACTCAGCTTTTCCGCGGGGTTCACTATGAGATTATCGCCTATGACGAGCTCGGAAATGAATGGATGATCCACTCGACTCGTAAGGCCATTGTGGGTGAGGAAATCGGTCTAGACTTTGAGCCAGAAGACATCCACATCATGCGTCTCAACGAAACCGAAGAAGAGTTCGATGCTCGTATCGAAGAATACGTAGAAATCGAAGAGCAAGAAGCAGGTCTGATTAATGCGATCGAGGAGGAAAGAGATGAAGAAAACAACCTCTAAACTCTTTGTAGTGCCCTATATGCTTTGGATTGCCCTCTTTGTGTTGGCACCCTTGGTTTTGATTTTCGGTCAATCCTTTTTCAACATTGAAGGGCAGTTTAGTTTAGAAAACTATAAATCTTACTTTGCGTCACAAAACTTGACCTACCTCAAAATGAGCTTCAACTCTGTGCTCTATGCTGGGATTGTAACTCTAGTGACACTTCTTATCAGCTATCCAACAGCCCTCTTTTTGACTCGTCTCAAGCACCGTCAACTCTGGCTCATGCTGATTATCCTGCCGACTTGGATCAATCTGCTCCTTAAGGCTTATGCCTTTATTGGGATTTTTGGTCAAAATGGCTCTATTAACCAATTCTTGGAATTTATCGGAATCGGTTCGCAGCAGTTGCTCTTTACAGATTTCTCCTTTATCTTCGTTGCAAGCTACATCGAGCTTCCCTTTATGATTTTGCCGATTTTCAATGTCTTGGATGATATGGATAACAATCTCATCAATGCCAGCTACGATCTCGGTGCGACCAAGTGGGAAACTTTCCGCCATGTCATCTTCCCTTTATCTATGAATGGTGTGCGAAGTGGAGTCCAATCTGTCTTTATCCCTAGCTTGAGCCTCTTCATGCTGACCCGTTTGATTGGGGGGAACCGAGTGATTACTTTGGGGACTGCCATCGAGCAGAACTTCTTGACCAATGACAACTACGGTATGGGTTCTACCATCGGTGTAATCCTCATCCTGACCATGTTCATCACCATGTGGGTGACTAAGGAAAGGAGAGAGCGATGAAAAAATTTGCCAATCTCTACCTAGCCTTTGTCTTTATCATCCTTTATTTGCCGATTTTTTACTTGATTGGCTATGCCTTTAATGCAGGGGATGATATGAACAGTTTTACCGGCTTTAGCTTGAGCCATTTTAAAACCATGTTTGGTGATGGTCGCCTCATGTTGATCCTCACCCAGACTTTTTTCTTGGCCTTTTTATCAGCCTTGATTGCGACCATTATCGGGACTTTCGGTGCTATTTACATCTACCAGTCTCGTAAGAAATACCAAGAAGCCTTTCTATCACTCAATAATATCCTCATGGTTGCGCCTGACGTTATGATTGGTGCCAGCTTCTTGATTCTCTTTACCCAGCTTAAGTTTTCACTTGGATTTTTGACAGTTCTATCTAGTCACGTGGCCTTCTCCATCCCAATCGTGGTCTTAATGGTCTTACCTCGTCTCAAGGAAATGAATGATGATATGATTCACGCGGCTTATGACTTGGGAGCCAGTCAGTTTCAGATGTTTAAGGAAATCATGCTACCGTACCTGACTCCGTCTATCATTGCAGGTTATTTCATGGCCTTCACCTATTCGCTGGATGATTTTGCCGTAACCTTCTTTGTGACAGGAAATGGCTTTTCGACTCTATCAGTCGAGATTTACTCTCGTGCTCGTAAGGGAATTTCGCTAGAAATCAATGCCCTTTCTGCCCTTGTCTTTCTCTTTAGTATTATCCTAGTTGTTGGCTATTACTTTATCTCACGTGAGAAGGAGGAGCAAGCATGAAAAAACTCTATTCATTTTTAGCAGGAATTGCAGCGATTATCCTTGTATTATGGGGGATTGCGACTCATCTAGATAGTAAAATCAATAGCCGAGACAGTCAGAAATTGGTTATCTACAACTGGGGGGACTATATCGATCCAGAACTCTTGGAGAAATTCACAGAAGAAACAGGAATCCAAGTCCAGTACGAGACCTTTGACTCCAACGAGGCCATGTATACCAAAATCAAGCAGGGTGGAACAACCTACGACATTGCTATTCCTAGTGAATACATGATCAACAAGATGAAGGACGAAGACCTCTTGGTACCACTCGATTATTCAAAAATTGAAGGAATCGAAAATATCGGACCTGAGTTCCTCAACCAGTCATTTGACCCGGGCAACAAATTCTCCATCCCATACTTCTGGGGGACCTTGGGAATTGTCTACAATGAAAACATGGTAGATGAGGCGCCTGAGCATTGGGATGACCTCTGGAAGCCAGAATATAAGGATTCCATCATGCTTTTTGATGGAGCACGTGAGGTGTTGGGACTCGGGCTTAACTCACTCGGTTACAGTCTCAACTCCAAGGATCCTCAGCAGCTGGAAGAAACAGTGGATAAGCTCTACAAATTGACTCCAAATATCAAGGCCATTGTGGCAGACGAGATGAAGGGTTACATGATTCAGAACAACGCTGCTATCGGTGTGACCTTCTCAGGGGAAGCCAGCCAGATGTTGGAGAAAAATCCTAACCTCAAGTATGTCGTTCCGACTGAGGCCAGCAATCTCTGGTTTGATAACATGGTCATTCCAAAAACCGTGAAAAACCAAGATGCGGCCTATGCCTTTATCAACTTTATGTTGAAACCCGAAAATGCTCTGAAAAATGCGGAGTATGTAGGTTACTCAACACCAAACCTACCAGCTAAGGAAATGCTCCCAGAGGAGACTCGTGAGGACAAATCCTTCTATCCAGACGCTGATACCATGAAACACCTAGAAGTTTATGAAAAGTTTGACCATAAATGGACAGGAAAATACAGCGACCTCTTCCTACAATTTAAAATGTATCGGAAGTAGGAGTAGATACAAAGAAAACGAATCAGTCAAGCTGGTTCGTTTTCTTAATAGAAGTTAACTTTTACAGCCTTATCTTTTTCTATTCTAGTTGCTTATTTGCTTGTCTATTAGTATACTAAGTTTATACGAATAGAAAGCGGTAACAAATCATGAAAATGTCTACTTTTTTCAAAAAAAGTTACTGGCCAACCTTTTTAATTGTTAACGAAACAATTATACTATTTCATTTAAAGGATGGCTTGGATCGGCAATATCTAACAACGGATTCCATATATTTGGTGATAGGTTACTTTATATTTGCAAATGTTTTCATAGCTATCTTTAGCAATTCAAAAACTTGGAATAAAAGTTGGGATAAAAAGAAAAATGTCAATGTCTATTATTTTACTGGGGAGGGGAGAAGGATTTTTATCCAGGCCATGAGAGAGCGCATGTTGGAAATCCATCAGTATGTCGAAGTCGACAAAAAACGCTATACTTTTTTCTATATGGCAGATCTGCAAATTAAGGGATTGATTCGAGCTTTTGAGAGTCTAAAACCCGAACTTTATGTTACAGGCTATACAGGAGAATAATCATGGGACTTTATTTTAATCTTTCAGCAGAAGAGAAGGAGTTTGCTAAGAAAAAGTCTTTCTTTTGTATTATCATATATGACATTGTTAGTAATAAGAGGCGTCTGAAACTCGCAAAGTTACTAGAGGGATTTGGTATCCGAGTCCAACGATCCTGCTTTGAGATTGACCTAGAAAAGTCCAACTATCGTAGCTTGCTGAGTGAGTTACAAGCATTCTATGATGCTGACCAGTTAGACAATATCATTGTTTACGTTGGAAATCGAGAAGAAACCTTGCGCTTAAACACAGATGAAGTCGAGATAGAAAAGGAGGATTGTTTGTTCTTTTGAGATGAAAACTCTTACAAAATATGGTATACTAATAGTAGTTTCCAATAGGTTATATCTAGTGCTTGTTATAGGTTTACATACAAGATATGGGGTATAGATACCTATCTACCTCGAGAGGGGCCGGAAACGTTAACGTATAAGTTTTGAAGTGTTAACAACCCATTTTGTATAGATACCTATCTACCTCGAGAGGGGCCGGAAACTGGATAAAGTTCATGATTGTACGTTGGTCATCGTATAGATACCTATCTACCTCGAGAGGGGCCGGAAACAAGTTGCCAGCAACAATTGCGTTATTTGTAAATTGTGTATATCAACCTCGAGAGTGGCCGGAAACTAAGCAGAACCTTTAGCAATCTTATCTCCAGCCTTAACCAGTATAGATACCTATCTACCTCGGGAGGGGCCGGAAACTCGACCACACGAGTTTCTGTTACAAAATCAGAAACTGTTTAAATATACCTATCTACCTCGCGAGGGGCCGGAAACGCCATGTACCCTTTCTCATCGAACCAGTACCATTTTTATAGCTCCCTATCTACCTCGAGAGGGGGCGAAAACGCAACTACGTTGTTTTCAACAACTTCTACTGCTGCTACTGCGTATAAGAACCTATCTACCTCGAGAGGGGGCGGAAACTCTAGTTCCATCGCAGTTACTATATAGAGGGCTTCGAGTATAGATACCTATCTACCCCGCGAGGGGCCGGGAACACAGGGTCTGTTTTGACAGGTTTCACAGTTGTTTTTAGTATAGATACCTATTTACCTCGAGAGGGGACGGAAACTGTCCTTGTCCTTGATCTGGCGTTGGTGCGTATAGCTACCTATCTACCTCGAGAGGGGCCGGAAACCCTCTTTTTATAACCCTTCCTAACTGAACTTCTTTCGTATAAGAACCTATCCACCTCGCGAGTGGCCGGAAACAAATACCGCTTCTCTTTCTCGACCTCGTAACCGTCAAGTATAGCTACCTATCTACCTCGAGAGGGGACGGAAACGGTAGATCAACTACTGGTGCAGGGATCACCGGTTTTTCAACTAGTATAGTTACCTATCAACCTCGAGAGGGGCCGGAAACCTGATGCCCCACTTAGCAAGATATGGATAAGGGTCAGTATAGCTACCTATCTACCTCGATAGGGGCCGGAAACACGTACAGGTCAATTCCCTTGTCGGACTCCCAAACAACTTGGTATAGATACCTATCTACCTCGAGAGGGGCCGGAAACCCAAGAGAGTCAGCAATCAAATGTGAACGATTGTAAGTATAGATACCTATCTACCTCGAGAGGGGACGGAAACCCTGAGCCCATCGCATTTTGGCAATTTACTTGTTGAAGGTATAGTTACCTATCTACCTCGAGAGGGGCCGGAAACTATTCCAGTGGTAAATCCCCTGCTTGAACATCTTCGTATAGATACCTATCTACCTCGAGAGGGGCCGGAAACGCGCTAGCTTACGCACGTTGTTCATCAGTCATTGGGTATAGCACCCTATCTACCCCGGTAGGGGCCGGAAACCAATTGGTCTGGACGGAAGCCAGCGAAAGCTACCGCCCGTATAGCCCCCTATCTACCTCGCGAGGGGCCGGAAAACAAAGGTAAAACTCGCCTTTAGGATTCAAGTTCAATTCCGTATAGCTACCTATCTACCTCGAGAGGGGACAGTTTCATAAGGGAAAAGGATTCCAAAAGTAAAAGAAAAAAGCGCTCATGACAAAGCAAAAGCGCAATTGTATCAATAAAGGAGGCATATGAAACGCATCAAACTATCATTTAAGCGAATTGACCAATCACCGAACGACCTATCGACAAAATTCCAAGGTTTTCTCATGGAAAAGCTAGAACCAGACTATGTGACTTGGTTACATGAACAGGAGACCAACCCCTATTCACTAAAAATCATCCATCAAAAGGACAAGACCCTATGGTTCCTTCATCTCCTGACGGATGAGGCTGTCAAGCAGATTTTGCCTGTTCTATTGGAGCTAAAGAGAGTAGAACTTCATGATTTACCGACTCTCATGGTTGAGTCTTTGTCCATGCAAGATCTCAGTTCGGAGCAACTCTTTGAGTTTTTTAATGAAAACCAAGATCGGTCACTCTTTACCATTCATTTTCAAACTCCGACAGGATTTCGCTCTCAGGGAGAGTATGTGCTCTTTCCGACCATGCGTCTCATCTTTCAGAGTTTGATGATGAAGTATGCACGTCTGGTCGAGAATCGTCAGGACATCGAAGAGGAAACTCTGGACTACTTGGTCAAGCACAGTAGAATTACCAGCTATCGATTGGAATCCAGCTATTTTAAAGTCCATGGCAAAAAAATCCCTGGATTCAGGGGAAGGTTGACCTTTAAGATTACAGGTCCAAATACCTTGAAAGCATATGCCAATATGCTTCTAAAATTTGGGGAATACTCAGGTTTAGGTATGAAAACTAGCCTAGGGATGGGAGGTTTAGAACTTGAAGAAAGAAAAGATTGATTTAGTTTATGGATCGCTTTTGCACGCTATCGGCAAAGTGATTCAAGGTTCCAGGTATGATGAGAAAGACCTGGGTACCATTGGGTCCGAATGGTTTAGACGCTTTTCGGATAATGAAAAAATAGCCCAGCAGATAGCCAAGGCGACTTCTAGTGATTTGCCGACGGACTTTGCTCCTGATAGTTTGGTCTATATCACGTCAGCTGCTGCAAAGATTGCTTCAGGCCTAAAAGGAGCAGCAGATACTCATGGAGGTAAAGAAGATTTCCTAAGCAAACAATCGGATATCTTCAATGTATTTTCAGATAGCCCTAGTCAGCGTTATCTTGATGCACGACTATTAGAGCTTGACGGGGAACCAAACTATGCTAAGGGATCGAGTGAGCCGTCTGACCAGTCAGATTATGACTTGATAGTAGAAACCTTAGAAAAAGAGTTTGAGCGATTGGACTTTAGCCAGTCTGAGATAGATGCTCTTTTGAATCTCCTTGAGTCTACTCTTTCCTATGTGCCTGTTTCGACAAGGACCAAGGAATTGTCAGATATTTCTCTAGCAACATACAGTCGTCTAACAGCTGGCTTTGCCCTAGCCATAGAAGACTATTTAGCAGACAAGAATTGCCGTGACTATGAGAAGGTACTGGGACAAGATTTAGAAGCTTTTTATAGCGAGAAAGCCTTTTTATTAGCAAGTTTTGACTTGTCAGGGATTCAGGATTTTATCTACAATATCGCAACAGCTGGTGCAGCCAAGCAACTAAAAGCACGTTCCTTGTATCTAGATTTTATGGGGGAACATATCGCTGACAGCTTACTGGAGAAGTTAGAGCTTACGAGGGCTAATCTTCTCTACGTTGGTGGAGGGCACGCCTACTTTATCCTTCCAAACACCGAAAAAACTAGAGAAACCTTGGCTAACTTTGAAGCAGAATTCAATCAGTTTCTGGTCAAGCATTTCCAGACGGGTCTGTACGTAGCATTTGGTTGGAGTCCGTTTTCTGCCAATGATATGACAACGACACTGGCCGACTATCGAAAAGTCTATCAAACAACTAGTCGGATGATTTCCCAAAAGAAAATTTCTCGTTATGATGCCAAAACTCTCCTTGAACTCAACCAAGGAGGAAAAAGTTCCCAGAGAGAATGTGCTATTTGCCACTCAGTCGAAAAGCTTACCAAGTATAAAGAACAAGAGGTCTGCCATATCTGTGCTGGGATGTATCGCTTTGCTAAGGAGATACAAGAAAACTACTATATTGTGACAAAAGAAAAAGGCCTGCCGATAGGTCCGGGAGCCTATATTAGTGGTATTTCCAAAGCCGACCTCGCTAATGAAGAGTGGGACCGTGTCTATGTAAAGAATAGCTATAGTACAGATATTCTAAAAGCAACGCATGTCTTTGTCGGAGATTACAAATATGCTGAGATTGACCAGTATGCCAAACTATCTCAGGATAGTAAAACTGGACAAGGGATTAAGCGATTAGCAGTTGTTCGACTAGATGTGGATGACCTAGGAGCCGCCTTTATGGCTGGGTTCTCTTATCAAGATGGTGGCAAGTATAATACTCTGGCACGCTCGGCAACCTTCTCTAGAAGTATGAGTCTCTTCTTTAAGGTCTATATCAACCAGTTTGCCAAAGAGAAAAAACTATCGATTATCTATGCCGGTGGAGATGATGTATTTGCGATCGGTTCCTGGCAGGATATTATTGAGTTTACTATTTGCCTCCGACAAAACTTTATCAAGTGGACAAATGGCAAATTAACCCTATCAGCAGGGATCGGCCTCTTTCCAGATAAAACTCCAGTTAGCCTAATGGCTGAAGAAACTGGCAATCTAGAAGGAGCAGCCAAGGATAACGACAAGGATAGTATCTCCCTTTTTGAAAAAAATTATACCTTGAAGTTCGACCAATTTATTGACAATGTTTATAATGGGAAACTGAAGAGTATTCGTTACTACTTTAATATTCAAGATGAGCGAGGAAAGAGTTTTGTATACAGACTTATTGAGCTCCTTCGCAACTACGATCGTATGAATATTGCTCGATTAGCCTATTATTTGACCCGCTTAGAAGATCAAACTTCTAAGGATAAAAAAGAAGAGTTTAAAGAGTTTAAAGATTTATTCTTTTCTTGGTATACAGGTAACGAAAATGAACGTAAGGAAGCAGAGATAGCTTTACTTCTATATATTTATGAGATTAGAAAGGATTCATAGATGGCAATTTTAACAGATGATAATTACGTAGATAAGGCAGAGAAAACCATTAAAAATTTAGTAACTGATAAACGTAATTTTAAAAATAGAAATTCAGATGTTCTATCCATGAGTAAACTACGAAACTTATTGAGTTTAACGAGTACCCTCTTTGATGAAAGTAAGGTACGTGAGTACGAAGAATTGAAGGATAGGATTGCCTATTTGAAGGTCCAATTCGTCTATCAATCAGGACGTGAAGAGGCGGTACTGGACTTAGTTCAAAAAGGTGAGATTCTACCAATTTTAAAAGAAATTAATAGTAGGGAAAGTCTCCAACGTTTTTGTCGCTATATGGAAGCGCTAGTAGCTTATTTTAAATTTTATGGAGGAAACGATTAATGGCATTTGCAAAAATTCAAGTAACAGCACAAATCCGTCTAGAGACAGGACTTCATATTGGGACCAGCAATGCTTTTGCAGCGATTGGTGCTACGGACTCACCTGTGATTAAAGATCCAATAACAAACTTACCTATTATTCCAGGATCTAGTATCAAAGGGAAAATGCGTACCCTTCTGGCAAAAGTATATAATACTACATTAGCAGAAAAACCAGGAGACGATGGGGAAATTATTAGTCGTCTCTTTGGGAATAGTTCAAACAAAGACTATAAAGTAGGAAGACTCATTTTTAGAGATGCCTTTTTAACTAACAAAAAAGATTTAGATTCACGAGCTGTCAAAGGTTATACTGAAGTTAAGTTTGAAAATACTATTGACCGTATCACTGCTGAAGCAAATCCAAGACAAATTGAACGTGCCATCCGAGACAGTGTCTTTGGATTTGAGTTGATCTATGAGGTGACAGACAAGAGTCAAGCTCAAGTAGAAGAAGACTTCAAAGTGATTCTTGATGGATTAAAACTGTTGGAACTTGATTATTTAGGTGGTTCAGGCTCTCGTGGATATGGTAAGGTTGCTTTTGAGAATCTTAAAGCAAATACAGTTTTCGGAAACTATAATGTTAGTAGATTGAATGAACTTTTAACTACGGAGGTCTAGTATGACCTATAAGATGTATATTATGAACTTCCATACTGCTCACTTTGGAGCAGGTAGTCTGGATAGTTCTAAAATGACTTTTGCAGCTGACCGCTTGTTTTCAGCTCTGGTCTTAGAAGCAAAAAAAATGGGGAAAATGGAGGAATTCGTGTCAACAGCGGGTCAAGATGATTTTGTTTTGACTGATGCCTTTCCTTATCAGTCAGGTCCATTTTTACCGAAACCGATAGGATTTCCAAAGTTTGAACAGCCAGACTTAACAACAGATGTTAAAGAAGTAAGACGTCAAGCGAAAATGGCAAAGAAACTTCAGTTTATCCCTTTGGATAAATTTGATTCTTATGTAAATGGAACGCTTTTTAAAGACGCAGATCATGCAGTAACAAATATCGTCACTAAAAACCAACCTCATGTAGATGGAAATCTTTTCCAAGTGTCTACCGTTAGATTTAGAGATGAGTCTTGTCTTTACGTGATTGCTAAAGAGTCTGAGCTATTAAATGAACTTATGACAAGCTTACAGTATACAGGAATTGGTGGCAAACGTTCCAGTGGTTATGGACAATTTGATTTGACTATATTAGATTTACCAGATAGCTTCAAAAATCGTCTCACCAAGGCCCATCAAGGACCTGTGATGACCTTGACAACTTCTCTACCAGTTGAAAAGGAACTTGAATATGCTATGGAAACTGGTTCCTATTTACTAAGTAAATCAAGTGGTTTTGCTTTTAGTACAGAAACTAAGGAAAATTACCGTAAGCAGGATTTATATAAGTTTGCTTCTGGATCTACTTTCTCTGAAACCTATACAGGACAGATTGTGGATGTAAGACCTCTTGATTTCCCGCATGAAGTATTAAACTATGCTAAACCACTATTTTTCAAGATGGAGGGAGAAAGATGAAAACAGAATATAGAACCTTTCAATTCAGCCTCCTAGCTATGGCTCCTATCCATATTGGGAATGGTGAAAAATATACTTCTCGAGAATTTATCTATGAAAATGGGTACTTTTATTTCCCTGATATGGGTAAGTTTTATAATCGAATGGTGGAGAAAGGTTACGATCAAAAGTTTGAGCGTTTTTTACAAGAGACAAAGCCAAGCGCTAGAAATAATCGCTTGATTTCCTTTTTAGAAGATAACCGTATTTCTGACCGTAATTTTGGTGGCTATAGAATTATAGAAACTAAGTTAGAAACAAATAATAACTATTTAAGAGGAGGCGCATTAAATCAAGTATCAAAGTTTATAAGAGATCCTTTTGGTAATCCCTATATTCCTGGAAGTTCATTAAAGGGAGCTATTCGGACTATTTTGATGAATACCAATCCCGACTGGAATAATAAAAATGTTTTGCAAGATAAAAAGGAAAACAAATCTTTGATTCCTTGGGGAGCAAAAAAAGGGCAGAACTATGATGACTTGTTTAACGCTATTCGTGTTAGTGATAGCAAACCATTTAGCAATGCCAGTCTTATTTTAGTTCAAAAATGGGATCATAAAGTCAAGCCCCCTATTCCTAAGCCTCTACCTTTATATAGGGAAGCGATCGCACCCTTAACTAAAATCAATTTCACCATTACTACAACTACTAAGGAAGCTGGAGTCCTAATTGAGGAATTAGGAAAGAGAGCGCAAGCCTTTTACAAAGAATATAAAAACTTTTTCTTATCAGATTTTCCTGAAAATAAAATTCAGCCAAATCTTCAATATCCTATATACTTGGGTGCTGGTAGTGGAGCTTGGACAAAAACAATTTTTAAACAAGCAAATGGTATTTTGCAAGAACGTTATCAGAATAGCAGAACCACTAAGATGGTTGGAAAAGGTGTGTTGAAACTAACAAAAGCACCAATGAAAAGTGTTAAAACAACACAAGCAACCCGAAAATTGATAATGAATGACGAGTCTTTCTATGAGATGGGCAAGGCAAACTTTATGATTAAGGAGATTACTAAATGAAGGTTTTGATTTCAGCAGTGGGGAATACGGATCCAATCCGTAATTTTCACGATGGAGCTTTAGTACATATTGCGAGAAAATACCGTCCAGATAAGATTATTATTGTTTTTTCTGAGGAACTGATTCGTAAGAAAGATGATATTGAGAAAGTAATTCGTTCTATTGATTCTGAATACCTCCCAGAGATTGTATACCATGAACCAATCATTTTAAACAATGAAGTACATATTTTTGATACCATGTTTGATCAATTTGATGCTATTATACAAGAGTATTATACAAAAGACGACGAATTTATTCTTAATCTTTCAAGTGGAACTCCTCAAATAAAATCAGCTTTATTTGTTCTTAATAGACTAAGTGAAATCAATGTCAAGGCAGTACAAGTTCCAAGTCCTGAAAAAAAATCGAATGCTGGCGTTAGGCATGATGATTCGGAAGATATTGATGTACTAATTGATACAAATATGGATAATAAGCAGGACTATGTCGATCGAACTATTGAAGATACTTCAGATAAGTTTAAACAAGGCTTAATGAAAAAAACTTTACGTGATTTTATTAAGAAATATGATTATAAAGCTAGTTTAGAGATAGCAAATCAGTTGCCTGACTTCCCTGGATTGAAAGATTGTCGCAAAAAGTTACAAGATATTGTGGATTCATTAGATAGGCAAGATATACCTCAAGTCCTCCAAAAGAAAAAATGGAGTGAAGAACAGAAAAAAGTACTAAATGCTTATTTGACTATTGATTTACAAAAAGAACGTGGTAATTTTAGTGAAGGTCTGATTAGAATTAAAAACCTTACAGAGTTTATCTTAGAAGACTATATCGAAAATCGTTATCCAGAATTTCTGGATAATTACGTGAATGAATCAGAGAAATATTACCTCGGAATTCAGGATTATAATAAGATTCTTCAAATAAAAAATCGGACATTGTATTACAAAATCAAACCGATTTTGAAAATAAACAAAACACGAAATACTGTAGCTCATAAATTGGATCCATTAGATTCTGAGGAATTAAAACAGTTAGGTCCTGTCCTAAAAACCTTAAAAGGACTAGTCAAGGAACAATATCAACTCACTGAGAAAGATTTTAATTTTTACAAGGACTTAAATAAGGAATTATTAGAATTACTGAAATAATGAGAGGTAGAATATCTTGGAAATTTTGATTTCAGCAGTTGGAACGACAGATCCGATAAGCAATAATCGAGATGCAGCTTTATTACATATTGCTCGAACATACAGACCTGAACAAATTGTTTTGGTTTATAGTGAAGAAATGTTAGTAAAAAAAGATCTTGTTGAGAAAGCATTATGTTCAATAGAGGGTTATCATCCTAAAGTGGTTATTGAATCAATCATATTGAAAAATGATGAAGTCTATCTGTTTGATAAAATGTATGAAGTGATGGGACAGATTATTGAAAAATATTCTGGAACAGATCATCAATTAATCTTAAATCTATCCTCAGGGACACCTCAGATTATTTCTGCTTTATTTGCCTTAAATCGAATTAATGATTATAATACGCAGGCCATACAGGTTACAACTCCTAACAAATCTGCAAACAGAAAGTATGTACCACTGTCAAGTGAAGATGAACAGAAGCTTTTTGACGAGAACGAGGATAACCAAAAGGATTACGAAGATCGTACAATCAAAGATGAAGCTGAAAAATTTAACCAGTCTCTTATCAAGCGCCACTTAAGAAATTTAATCTCTTCTTATGATTATCTTGCTGCGGAAGAATTAATTACTAGAAAAGAATACAATAAATTACTTTCTAAAAAGAAATTAGCTCGTTTAAGAGAACTATTAAATGATTTTGTAAAAGTATTTAAAACCCAAGCGATTTTAAAAGATATTCAGGGATATTCACTTACAGAGGTTGAGAAAAAAGCTCTTAATTACTTTTTAATGATTGAAGTTTTGAAAGAGAGAGGGCAGGTTGCTGATGTCTTAATCAAATCAAAGTCTTATGTTGAATTTATCATCGAGGAAAAGATAAAGAAAGATTATCCAGAATTGATCAAATATGACGGAACTTTTCCAAAGTTAAATGAAGAATACAAGGATTTTGAAGCTATTTTAGATTTCATTGACCTAGAATTTAAGAAAGCTAAGGGTATAAAAGATGAGAAGGAAAGAATCTATTCACCTCAGTCAACCTTAAATCTCTTGTCTTATGAAAATATTCTATCTTATTATCAAGTTTCTCCTGAATTACTTAAGTCCATAAAGCTAATAAATAGCTTAAATGGCGAGAGAAATAAGGTGGCACATGGCTTATCAGAGATTGATAGTAAACTAGTCAATTCAAAGAAATTGCAACAGACAATAGATACCTTACGCTTTATTTTACAAGATACATTTGAGATTGATGATAGCTATTTCTCTTGTTATCAAACACTTAATAATGAAATGCTTGACTTACTTCGTCAATAATATTCTTTAACAATAAATCGATTTGATAATGATACATATAATGAAATTGCAAGTGCTTGCTTTCCCAGTTGACTCAAACTCAAAAAAACAGTATAATAGGAATGTTGAGAATTGATTTTCTCCCCATCTTAGTTCAGAGAATTGGCGGTGCTGCGAGCCATCTAAGATAGAAAATCATGCTACTCGATTGTAACAATTGCATAAGAATAAGAGAATGACAAGTTCATTGAATGAAGGTGGTACCGCGGTTTTTCGCCCTTCGTGATGTGAGCTTGTCTTTTGATTTTTGGAGGTGTTTATGAAGACATTTCTCGTGAAACAAAAGTTTCGTCTTGGGGGCGAACGCTTCGATATCAAGGATGATAGAGGAGTAGTGAACTATCAGGTGGAGGGATCTTTCTTCCAAATTCCTAAGACCTTTACCATCTATGACGCCTATGGTGAGCAGGTCAGTGAAATCAGTAAAGAATTTTTCACCTTGCTTCCTCGATTTACTATTCAGCTACGAAACGGTTCAAATTTCGTTATTCGTAAGAAGTTGACCTTCTGGCGAGATAAGTATGAGTTTGATAATCTGGGACTTCGCATCGAAGGCAATATTTGGGATTTAAATTTCAAATTGCTAGATGATCGCGATCAGCTGATTGCAGAAATTAAGAAGGAACTCTTCCATCTGACCTCGACTTACACCGTAACCGTCTATGAAGACTCTTATGCAGATCTGATCATTTCCCTTTGTGTCGCGATTGACTATGTGGAAATGCTGGAAAGCCAATCAAATTAAACAAGTAATAAGGAGATATTATGAAACAACTATCTAGTGCTCAAGTTCGCCAAATGTGGCTAGATTTCTGGGCAAGCAAAGGTCACTCTGTAGAACCATCAGTCAGCTTGGTTCCAGTAAACGACCCAACTCTTTTGTGGATCAACTCTGGGGTAGCAACCCTTAAGAAATATTTTGACGGAACCATCATTCCTGAAAATCCACGTATTACCAATGCGCAAAAAGCTATCCGTACTAACGATATTGAAAACGTAGGGAAGACTGCGCGTCACCATACTATGTTTGAAATGTTGGGGAACTTCTCTATCGGGGATTACTTCCGTGACGAAGCCATCACTTGGGCTTACGAGCTTTTGACAAGCCCTGAATGGTTTGATTTCCCATCTGAAAAACTTTATATGACCTACTATCCTGAAGATAAAGATTCTTACAACCGCTGGATTGAAGTAGGAGTGGACCCAAGCCACTTGATTCCAATCGAAGACAACTTCTGGGAAATTGGTGCGGGACCTTCTGGACCTGATACAGAAATCTTCTTTGACCGTGGAGAAGCCTTTGACCCAGAAAACATCGGTCTTCGTCTGCTTGCAGAAGATATCGAAAACGACCGTTACATCGAAATCTGGAATATCGTTTTGTCACAATTTAACGCTGATCCTGCTGTTCCTCGTAGCGAATACAAAGAATTGCCACACAAGAACATTGATACGGGCGCTGGTTTGGAGCGTTTGGTGGCTGTTATCCAAGGGGCTAAGACAAACTTTGAAACGGACCTCTTCATGCCGATTATCCGTGAAGTTGAGAAATTGTCAGGTAAGGTCTACGACCAAGATGGCGATAACATGAGCTTTAAGGTCATTGCGGACCATATTCGTTCTCTTTCATTTGCCATCGGTGATGGTGCCCTTCCAGGAAATGAAGGTCGTGGTTATGTTCTTCGTCGTTTGCTCCGTCGTGCTTCTATGCACGGTCAAAAATTGGGCATCAACGAGCCTTTCCTTTACAAACTCGTTCCAACTGTTGGAAAAATCATGGAAAGCTATTACCCAGAAGTGCTTGAAAAACGTGACTTTATCGAAAAAATCGTCAAGAGCGAAGAAGAGTCATTTGCTCGTACCCTTCATTCAGGTCAACACTTTGCAGAAACCATTGTAGCTGATTTGAAAGCGAAAGGCCAAACGGTTATCGCTGGTCAAGATGTCTTCAAACTCTATGATACATACGGATTCCCAGTAGAATTGACTGAAGAAATCGCTGAAGAAGCTGGGATGACTGTAGACCGTGAAGGTTTTGAAGCAGCCATGAAAGAGCAGCAAGAACGTGCGCGTGCATCAGCTGTCAAAGGTGGCTCAATGGGAATGCAAAATGAAACCCTTCAAAACATTACAGTGGAAAGTGTCTTCAACTACAATGCCAGCCAATTGTCTTCTAAGTTGGTGGCTATCGTGGCTGAAAACGCTGAAGTAGAAGCTGTTTCTGAAGGAACTGCCTCTCTTATCTTTGCGGAAACTCCATTCTATGCTGAAATGGGTGGACAAGTAGCTGACCACGGTCAAATCTTGGACGCTGCTGGAAATGTCGTGGCTACTGTGATAGATGTTCAAAAAGCACCAAATGGCCAAGCTCTTCATACTGTTGAAGTTCTTGCTCCTCTTGCTTTGAACCAAGAATACACCTTGGCTATTGACAGCAATCGTCGTCACCGTGTCATGAAAAACCACACTGCGACTCACTTGCTCCATGCGGCCCTTCACAATATCCTTGGACACCATGCGACACAAGCAGGATCTCTGAACGAAGTAGAATTCCTTCGCTTTGACTTCACTCACTTCCAAGCTGTAACTCCTGAAGAGTTGCGCGCCATTGAACAGCAAGTCAATGAGAAAATCTGGGAAGCAATTGCTGTAGAAACTGTTGAGACAGATATTGACACTGCTAAAGAAATGGGAGCTATGGCCCTCTTTGGTGAGAAATACGGTAAGGAAGTTCGTGTTGTTACGATTGGTGACTACTCAGTGGAACTTTGTGGTGGTACCCACGTTGGCAACACTTCTGAGATTGGTCTCTTCAAGATTGTCAAAGAAGAAGGAATCGGATCAGGAACTCGCCGTATCTTGGCAGTAACTGGTAAGGAAGCCTTTGAAGCTTATCGCGAACAAGAAGACGCTTTGAAAGCCGTCGCATCAACCTTGAAAGCCCCTCAACTCAAGGAAGTTCCTCATAAGGTTGAAGGGCTTCAAGAACAACTCCGTCAGCTTCAAAAAGAAAATGCAGAATTGAAAGAAAAAGCCGCAGCCGCAGCCGCAGGCGATGTCTTCAAGGATGTGATGGAAGTCAACGGTCACCGTTACATTGCAAGCCAAGTTTCTGTATCAGATGCAGGCGCCCTTCGTACCTTTGCGGATAACTGGAAACAAAAAGACTACTCTGATGTGCTTGTCCTAGTTGCAGCCATCGGTGACAAAGTCAACGTTCTTGTAGCTAGCAAGAGCAAAGACATCCACGCAGGTAATTTGGTAAAAGAATTGGCTCCAATCGTTGATGGACGTGGTGGTGGTAAACCAGACATGGCCATGGCAGGAGGAAGCAACCAAGCGAAAATTCAAGAACTCTTGGATGCAGTAGCAGGTAAATTGTAAGACAATAAAGATCTATCCATTTGGGTAGGTCTTTTTGCCTACTTAAAAAGCCAAATCCGCTTGGATTTGACTTGTAACTGATAGGTTTATTTTGTTGCCCAGACACTGACTGAACCCGCTGCTACTGGAAATTCTCCATACCCTTCAGCATTGATTGTAACTTGTGCTGGATGATTTTCAAGGAGATCAACAAAAGTCTGCTCAGCCCATTCTTGACCAACAAACATAGACTTGCTGTTTTCTTGGTCATTTGAGATAAGGACAGCGATTGGAGATTGATGTTCAGCACCTGAACGAACCCAACCGATACAGTTGGCATCGTCAAAGTAGTCTGTTTGCTCTCCATAAGCCAAGTCTTTTCGGATGGCTAGGAGACGGTCAAGAACTTCTCTGAAATCTTGTTGAGCAAATTGCCCTGAAATGCCATAATAATCTCCGTAAAAGATACATGGAAGCCCATCTTGACGTAATAGAATAAGGGCATAGGCTGCTGGTTTAAACCATTCTTCAACAGTCGATTCGAGGGCCTGTCCTCGTTGGGTATCGTGGTTGTCTACAAAGGTCACAGCCTTATCGGGTTTTAGTTCAACCAAGCTATCTGTGAAAATGTTACGAAGGTCGTAACTTGCTCCAGCATGGCTAGCTTCAAAGAGGTTCTGGTGGAGGCGAACATCGACAAGGTCAAAACGTTCTTCTATTTTCTCGAGATAGTCTAGATTGGCTTCCTTGTCTGGGTTCCAAAATTCCCCAAAAACATAGAAATCTTGACCGTATTTTTCCTTCATATCACGAATGAAATTGCCCATAAAGAAGGAGTCGATGTGCTTAACGGCATCCAAACGGAAACCAGCTACACCAGTCGTTTCCATGAACCAGTCAGCCCAGTCATAGATGTTTTGGATGACTTCAGGGTGCTTAAAGTCTAGGTCGGCATACATGAGGTAGTCGTAGTTACCGTTTTCGTTATCGACCAATTCCTCGTTGGCCCAACCTTTATTGTCTCCTTGGATCAGGTAAATACCAGACTTACGGCGTTTGGCATCGTAGTCTGTACCTGTAAAGTGGTACCAGTGCCAGTGGAAGTCATTGTAGGTATCTTGGCGACCATCGAAAGTAAAGTGAGTCCAGCCATTGATAGTAAAGGGCTCGCTTAATTGAACGGTACGGTCCTCAGGGTCCACTTCAATAACCTGAAAGGCTTCCATATGATCGGCAGCAGCCTTGTGATTGAGCACCACATCGGCCATAGGTTGAATTCCCTGCGCCTTTAGGGCTTGAATGGCTTGAAGATAATCTTCTTTAAACCCATACTTGGTACGGACAGTCCCTTTTTGGTGAAATTCACCTAGGTCAAAAAGATCGTAAACACCATAGCCGACATCTTTTTCGTTGGTTGCCTTGAAGGCAGGTGGCATCCAGACATGGCTGATGCCAAGGTTTGCTAGGTGCTCTGCGTCATTTGTCAGTCGCGTCCAGTGTTGGCCGTCGTGAGGCAAATACCATTCAAAGTATTGCATAAGTGTCTGATTTTGCATTGTTTTTCCTCTTGCTTATCAATGTTGTGTTTTATTCTACCATAAAGTTTAGAACTAGGTAAACGTTTGCGCAAGATTCTATACTCATTTCTGAAATTGTCTATTTTTAGCGAATAGAATCTCTCTTTCCATTATAAGGGAAAGGATGTTTTGGTGGAAAAGTAAATGGCATATACTTATTTTAACAAAAATGACACTCAGTAAACTAAAGTACATATGGTTAAACGGTTTCTTTTTTGAGAATTGTCACAAAATTTGCTATAATAGTAGCTATGAATAGAATTAGGGTCAGCAGACGTGTTGAAAAAAAGCTAGCTAAGGGTCTAGTTCTTTTGGAAGCAAGTGATTTAACAGATATTGAACTGACGGATCAGGCAGTAGAAGTTCTTAGTCAAGACGGGAAGTTTTTAGGGAGCGCCTATCTTTCTCAACAGAATAAAGGAATCGGTTGGTTCATCAGCAAGGAAAAGGTTGGTTTCAATCAAGCCTTTTTTGAAATCCTGTTTCGTAAGGCCAAGGAAGCTAGAAAGCCTTATTATCAAGATGACTTGACCACTGCCTTTCGCCTTTTTAACCAAGAGGGGGATGGTTTTGGTGGTCTGACTGTTGATCTCTATGGAGATTATGCTGTCTTTTCTTGGTACAATTCCTTTGTTTACCAGATTCGTGTGCTGATCATAAATGCTTTTAAGGAAGTTTTCCCTGAGGTCTTGGGGGCTTATGAAAAGATTCGTTTTAAAGGTCTAGACTACGAGTCTGCCTATGTTTATGGTGAGGAAGCGCCAGATTACTTTACTGTTCTTGAGAATGGCGTGCTCTATCAAGTCTTTATGAATGATGGCTTGATGACAGGGATTTTCCTAGACCAGCATGAGGTTCGTGGGAGTCTGGTTGACGGTCTAGCCATGGGCAAATCCTTGCTCAATATGTTCTCCTATACGGCTGCCTTTTCAGTTGCTGCAGCTATGGGAGGCGCGAGTGAGACGACTTCTGTCGACTTGGCCAAACGGTCTAGAGAGCTGTCAGAAGCCCATTTTCATGCAAATGGACTTAGCACGGACAATCATCGTTTTATCGTTATGGATGTCTTTGAGTACTTCAAGTATGCCAAGCGAAAAGGCTTGACCTATGATGTGCTTGTTCTTGATCCACCAAGCTTTGCCCGCAATAAAAAACAAACATTCTCTGTAGCTAAGGACTATCACAAGTTGATTTCCCAGAGTCTAGAGATTTTAAATCCGGGAGGCATTATCATTGCCAGTACCAATGCTGCCAATGTTTCCCGCCAGAAATTTACAGAACAAATTGATAAAGGTTTTGCAGGAAGAAGGTATCAGGTCTTGAACCAATATGGTCTTCCAGCAGACTTTGCCTATAATAAAAAAGATGAAAGCAGTAATTACCTCAAGGTGATTAGTATGAAGGTTAGTAGATGAAATTAATCGTTTCAGTGATGCCACGAAGTTTAGAAGAAGCGCAAGAACTGGATGCCACTAGGTATGAAGATGCCGATATCATTGAGTGGCGTGCGGACTTTCTTACAAAGGACGCTATTTTACAGGTAGCACCCGCTATCTTTGAGAAATTTGCAGGACGCGAACTTGTCTTTACCCTTCGGACCCGCGCTGAGGGAGGAGAAATCGAACTTTCCTCAGAAGAGTATGTTCAAATCATCAAGGAAGTTACTCAGCTCTATCAGCCGGATTATGTAGATTTTGAGTATTTCAGCTACAAGGATGTTTTTGAGGAAATGTTGGATTTTCCAAATCTCGTATTGAGCTATCATAATTTCCAGGAGACACCTGAAAATATGATGGAGATTTTGTCTGAGTTGACCAGTCTCTCTCCGAAAGTGGTCAAGGTATCAGTTATGGCCCATACGGAGCAGGATGTTTTAGATCTGATGAACTACACACGAGGATTTAAGACACTCAATCCTGAGCAAGAGTACGTGACCATTTCCATGGGGAAAATGGGCAAGGTATCTCGTATCACTTCAGATGTGACAGGTTCAAGTTGGTCATTTGCTAGTCTGGATGAAGCGAGTGCCCCAGGTCAGATTTCGCTATCAAACATGAAGAAAATCAGGGAGATTTTGGATGAAGCTTGATGGCTATACACGTTTAACTGCAGTTGTTGCAAATCCCATCAAACACTCTATTTCACCCTTTATCCACAATAGGGCCTTTGAGGCGACAGCTATTAATGGTGCCTATGTAGCTTGGGAGATTGAAGCGAGTGACTTGGCAGAAACAGTCGCCAATATTCGCCGTTACCAGATGTTTGGGATTAATCTCTCCATGCCTTACAAGGAGCAAGTGATTCCTTATCTGGATGAGTTGAGTGATGAGGCTCGTTTGATTGGGGCGGTCAATACTGTTGTCAATCATAATGGCACTTTAATTGGATATAATACAGATGGCAAGGGATTCTTTAAGAGCTTGCCTTCTTTTACAATCTCGGATAAGAAAATGACCATTCTGGGAGCAGGTGGTGCAGCCAAGTCCATTTTGGCTCAGGCTATTTTGGATGGCGCTAGTCAGATTTCAGTCTTTGTTCGTTCAGTTTCCATGGAAAAAACAAGACCTTACCTAGACAAGTTGCAGGACCAAACAGGATTTAAAGTGGACTTGTATGCTTTAGAAGATATTTCTGAGCTGCAAGAAAAGATTGCCAAGTCGGACCTGCTCGTCAATGCGACCAGTGTAGGGATGGATGGCCAGTCGTCGCCAGTTCCAGAAAGTATCAATTTGCCAGAGGCTCTCTTGGTCGCAGATATCATTTACCAACCCTTTGAGACGCCATTTTTGAAATGGGCTAGAAGTCAGGGCAATCCAGCTGTCAACGGCCTGGGGATGTTGCTCTATCAAGCTGCTGAAGCTTTTCAACTGTGGACAGGTAAAGTAATGCCGACAGACGAGATTTGGCAGTCCTTAACAGAAAAATATAAATAGTGAAAAGGAGACCCTACTATGAAAATCAGAATCGATATTCCGCATCATCCTTATGATATTCAGATTGAGAAAGGTTGTCTAGCCCAGGCTGGTCAATGGTTGCGAGAACTCTGGCAACCACAAAAAGTGGTCATTGTAACCGACAACCATGTAGCTTCTCTCTATGCAGAGAAGGTTAAACTCAGCTTAGAAGATGCTGGTTTTCAGGTAGCTGTTTTTGACTTTTTAGAAGGCGAAGAACGAAAAAATTTAACCACTGTTCAGAAGGTCTATGAATTTCTAGTCAAGCAGGGGTTGACTCGTAGCGATGGAATCGTGGCTCTTGGTGGTGGTGTCGTTGGGGACCTAGCTGGTTTCGTAGCCTCTACCTATATGCGGGGCATTCACTTTGTTCAGATTCCGACTAGTTTGACTGCTCAGGTTGATTCTTCTATCGGTGGAAAGACGGGGGTCAATACTCCTTTTGCTAAAAATATGGTGGGAACTTTTGCCCAACCAGATGGGGTTCTGATTGACCCGCTTGTCCTTGAAACACTCGGAAAAAGAGAGTTGATTGAGGGAATGGGTGAGGTTATCAAGTACGGCTTGATTGAGGATCCAGAACTGTGGGCTCTCTTAACGGACCTGGATGGTTCTGTTGAGAGTATACTGGAACATGCGGAGACTTTGATTGAACATTCTTGTCAGGTGAAGCGCAAGATGGTAGTTGAGGATGAATTGGACAATGGTGTCCGCCTTTACCTCAATTTTGGCCACACCATTGGCCATGCCATAGAAGCAACGGCAGGTTATGGAACAGTCATGCATGGAGAAGCCGTAGCCATGGGTATGGTGCAGATTTCCAAGGTTGCTGAGGGGAAAGGCCTCATGTCAGCTGGTATTACCCAATCTATCACAGAGATGTGTCAGAAATTTGGACTACCTGTTGACTATGAAAACTGGGATGTTGACAAGCTCTATCAAGCTTTGACTCATGACAAGAAGGCGCGTGGGAACACCTTGAAATTGGTCTTGGTACCAGGGCTTGGTTCAGCGACCATTCACCCAGTTTCTCTGGAAGAGATGAAAGACTACTTGGTAAAATAAGGAGAACGTATGAGATATTTAACTGCAGGAGAATCACACGGTCCTCGTTTGACGGCTATCATTGAAGGAATTCCCGCTGGACTTCCTTTGACAGCTGAGGATATTAATGGAGACCTTAAACGCCGTCAGGGTGGCTACGGTCGTGGTGGTCGTATGAAGATTGAGAGTGACCAGGTTGTCTTTACTTCGGGCGTTCGCCACGGGAAGACGACAGGGGCTCCCATTACCATGGATGTCATCAATAAGGACCACCAAAAATGGTTGGATATCATGTCTGCGGAGGACATTGAAGACCGCCTGAAAAGCAAGCGAAAAATCACTCATCCTCGCCCAGGACATGCCGATTTGGTTGGGGGCATCAAGTACCGTTTTGATGACTTGCGAAATTCCTTGGAGCGGTCATCTGCCCGTGAAACCACCATGCGAGTTGCAGTTGGGGCAGTAGCTAAACGTCTCTTAGTTGAGCTAGATATGGAGATTGCCAATCATGTCGTGGTCTTTGGTGGCAAGGAAATCGATGTACCTGAAAATCTGACAGTCGCTGAGATTAAGGAACGAGCTGCCCAGTCTGAAGTTTCTATTGTCAACCAAGAACGGGAACAGGAAATAAAGGATTATATTGACCAAATCAAACGTGACGGTGATACCATCGGTGGGGTTGTAGAGACAGTCGTCGGAGGCGTTCCAGTTGGCCTTGGTTCCTATGTCCAATGGGACAGAAAATTGGATGCGCGATTGGCTCAGGCAGTTGTCTCTATCAATGCCTTTAAAGGGGTGGAATTTGGTCTCGGCTTTGAAGCTGGTTACCGTAAAGGCAGTCAGGTTATGGATGAAATTCTCTGGTCTAAAGAAGACGGCTATACTCGTCGTACCAATAATCTAGGTGGTTTTGAAGGTGGTATGACCAATGGGCAACCAATTGTTGTTCGTGGAGTTATGAAACCCATTCCCACTCTTTACAAACCATTGATGAGTGTGAATATCGAAACCCACGAACCTTACAAGGCAACCGTGGAGAGAAGTGATCCGACCGCCCTTCCAGCTGCAGGTGTGGTCATGGAAGCCGTTGTAGCAACGGTTCTGGCACAAGAAATCCTTGAAAAATTCTCATCGGACAACCTAGAGGAATTAAAGGAATCGGTAGCCAAACACCGTGAGTATACAAAGAACTATTAAGGAGTTCCTATGGCAAAAACCATCTATATCGCAGGTCTCGGTTTGATTGGTGCTTCGATGGCCCTAGGTATCAAGCGTGATCATCCGGATTATGAAATTTTGGGTTATAATCGCAGTCAGGCTTCGAGAGATATTGCCTTGGAGCGGGGGATGATTGACCGTGCGACGGATGATTTTGCCAGTTTCGCTCCCCTAGCAGATGTCATCATTCTGACCTTGCCGATCAAACAGACCATTGCTTTTATTAAGGAGCTGGCAAACTTAGACTTGAAGGAAGGCATCATTATCTCAGATGCAGGCTCAACCAAGTCAGCCATCGTGGAAGCAGCGGAGGAATATTTAGCTGGCAAGCCTGTTCGCTTTGTCGGGGCCCATCCCATGGCTGGTAGCCACAAGACAGGGGCTGCCTCTGCGGATGTTAATCTCTTCGAAAATGCCTACTATATCTTTACTCCATCTAGTTTGACTAGTTCAGACACGCTTGAGGAAATGAAGGACCTACTTTCAGGTCTCCATGCTCGTTTCATTGAAATTGATGCCAAGGAGCACGATCGAGTAACTTCACAGATTAGCCATTTTCCCCATATCTTGGCATCAGGTCTCATGGAGCAGACAGCAGTTTATGCTCAAGAACATGAGATGGCAAGACGCTTTGCGGCGGGTGGTTTTCGAGATATGACTCGGATTGCGGAAAGCGAGCCAGGTATGTGGACTTCCATTCTCTTGTCCAATCGTGAGACTATTCTAGATCGAATTGCGGATTTCAAGGAGCGCTTGGAAGCGATTGGTCAGGCCATCAGCAAGGGAGACGAAGAGCAAATCTGGAACTTTTTCAACCAAGCGCGTGCGCAACGTCAGGCCATGGAAATCCATAAGCGTGGTGGTGTGGACAGTTCTTATGATCTCTATGTCGATGTTCCCGATGAAGAAGATGTCATCTTGCGGATTTTGGAATTACTTCGTGGGACTTCTTTGGTTAATATCCACATCAACGAAGAAAACCGTGAGGATATTCACGGGATTCTACAAATTTCCTTTAAAAATGCTCAGGATCTGGAACGAGCTGAGCACTTAATTACAGAAAATACGGACTACACAGTCGTCATCAAATAAGGAGAAAATCATGTCAAATATTTACGATAGTGCAAATGAACTCAGTCGTGGGTTACGCGAATTACCAGAATACAAGGCGGTCAAGGCAGCAAAAGATGCCATCCAAGCTGATGAACAAGCTAGCAAGATTTTTGCAGACTACCTCGCTTTCCAGCAAGAAATCCAAGTCATGGCGCAAACGGGACAAATGCCAGATGCCTCTTTCCAAGAAAAGATGCAGTCCTTCAGCAAGCAAATCCAAGAGAACGCTCTTTTGTCAGATTTCTTTGCCAAACAGCAACAATTGTCCATTTACCTTTCAGACATTGAAAAAATTGTCTTTGAACCTGTTTCAGAATTATTGAAATAGTATTTTATCTGTATAAAAGCCAGAAATTTCAGGAATTTCTGGCTTTTTTGTGATAAAATAAGAAAAAGTATTGCAAGTATGAGGTCAACTATGAAACTAAAAACAAACATTCGCCGCTTACATGGCAGTATCCGGGTTCCAGGTGACAAGTCTATCAGCCATCGTTCGATTATTTTTGGAAGTTTGTCTGAGGGTGAGACTAAGGTTTATGATATTCTGCGTGGAGAGGATGTACTTTCAACCATGCAGGTCTTTCGTGACCTTGGTGTTGAAATTGAGGATAAAGATGGGGTTATTACCATTCAAGGTGTTGGAATGGATGGCTTAAAAGCTCCGCAAAATGCTCTTGATATGGGGAATTCTGGAACCTCGATTCGTCTGATTTCAGGTGTACTTGCTGGTGCAGACTTCGAAGTAGAGATGTTTGGAGATGATAGTCTTTCTAAACGTCCTATGGATCGCGTGACGATTCCACTGAAAAAAATGGGCGTTAGTATTTCAGGGCAAACCGAGCGAGACCTGCCCCCTCTTCACTTAAGAGGGACGAAAAAACTTACACCTATTCACTATGAGTTGCCAATCGCCTCTGCCCAAGTCAAGTCGGCCTTGATGTTTGCAGCCTTGCAGGCTCAAGGCCAGTCAGTTATTGTTGAAAAAGAGTGTACTCGTAACCACACGGAAGATATGCTGCAGCAATTTGGTGGTTATTTAAGTGTGGATGGAAAAAAAATCACAGTTCAAGGACCACAAAAACTTACAGGACAAAAGGTTCTTGTGCCAGGAGATATTTCCAGTGCAGCCTTTTGGTTGGTCGCAGGTTTGATTGTTCCAAACTCTCGTGTGGTGCTGCAGAATGTAGGCATCAATGAGACGCGTACTGGTATTATTGATGTCATTCGTGCCATGGGAGGAAAACTAGAAATAACTGAAATTGATCCAATCGCTAAATCTGCTACCTTGACTGTCGAGTCTTCAGACCTAAAAGGAACGGAGATAGGTGGAGCCTTGATTCCCCGCTTGATTGATGAATTGCCTATTATTGCCCTTCTCGCGACACAAGCGCAAGGTGCAACGGTCATTAAGGATGCTGAGGAACTCAAGGTCAAGGAAACAGACCGCATTCAGGTGGTGGCAGATGCTTTAAATAGCATGGGGGCGGATATCACTCCTACAGCAGACGGGATGATTATCAAAGGGAAATCAAGACTTTATGGCACTAGAGTCAATACCTTTGGTGACCACCGAATTGGAATGATGACAGCTATTGCGGCCCTCTTGGTTGCTGATGGAGAAGTGGAACTTGACCGTGCTGAAGCCATCAATACCAGCTATCCTAGCTTCTTTGATGATTTGGAGAACCTGATTCATGACTAAGGTATTACTCGGATTTATGGGGGCGGGCAAATCGACAATCGCTAGAGGATTGGACCCAGACTACATCGATATGGATACCTTAATCGAAGAACATTTGGGCATGTCCATTGCGGATTTCTTCGCTGAAAAAGGAGAAGTGGCCTTTCGCCAAGTAGAGTCAGAAGTCCTAGCTGACTTACTAAAAACTGACCGAGTTGTGTCAACTGGCGGAGGGGTTGTCATTTCTCAGCGAAACCGTGACTTGCTCAAAACCAATCCTGATAACATCTACCTAAAAGCAGATTTTGAAACCCTCTACCAACGTATCGCAGCTGATAAGGACAATCAGCGGCCACTGTTTCTAAATAATAGTAAGGAAGAATTGGCAGCTATTTTCCAAGAAAGACAAGCTTGGTATGAGGAAGTAGCCAGTCGGGTTTTGGATGTGACCAAGTTAAGCCCAGAGGAAATTATAGAGGAACTGAGATGAAAATTGCCTATCTAGGTCCAAAGGGATCTTTTTCGCATCATGTTGTGCAGACAGCTTTTCCCAAAGAGGAATTGCAGGCTTTTGCCAATATCACAGATGTCATCAAGGCTTATGAACAGGGCTTGGTGGACTATTCTGTGGTACCAGTTGAAAACTCCATTGAAGGTAGTGTTCATGAAAGCTTGGATTATCTTTTTCACCAGGCTCGCATCCAAGCAGTGGCAGAAATCGTTCACCCCATTCACCAGCAGCTGATGGCAGTTCCAGGTCAGTCAAAAATTGAGAAGATTTTTTCCCATCCTCAGGCTCTGGCTCAAGGAAAGAAATTCATCGACAAACACTATCCAGAGGCTAAAATTGAGATAACAGCCAGTACCGCCTATGCAGCTCGCTTTATTTCGGAACATCCAGATCAGCCTTATGCAGCCATTGCTCCTAGAAGTTCAGCTGAAGAATATGGCTTGGAATTAATTGCAGAGGATATTCAGGAAATGGAAGCCAATTTCACACGTTTTTGGGTGTTAGGGGCAGAGATACCGAAGATTCCTTTGAACTCACAAGCTGAAAAAATGAGTTTGGCCTTGACCTTACCAGACAACCTACCTGGTGCTCTTTACAAGGCACTTTCGACTTTTGCTTGGAGAGGGATTGACTTAACAAAGATTGAAAGTCGCCCCCTTAAAACAGCCTTGGGAGAATACTTTTTCATTATCGATGTAGACTATAGTGACAAAGAACTGGTTCATTTTGCAAGACAAGAACTAGAAGCTATTGGAATCCAGCACAAGATACTGGGAACCTACCCGATTTTTACCATAACTGATTTAGAAAAGGAGAGTCAATGAGCAAAGAAAATCCTTTAAGTCATCACGAGCAGTTACGTTATGACTATCTCTTCAAAAATATTCATTACCTCAACGACCGTGAACGGAGGGAGTTTGATTATCTGCAACAGAAAATGGCAGGTCCCAATTCTGAAGTTCACCATTTCTACCAAGAAGAAAAAGAAGAATCTTGGGGTAGAGATATTGATCTTCCGACTTATGGCAGTAGAAGCCGGTCTAAGAAACGTGAAAAGGTAGCTCCTCAACCTAAAGTCAAAAAGAAAAAAAGAAGAATTCGCTTCAAACGAATACTGACTTGGTTCCTGCTGTTGATTACCTGTGTGCTTGCAGGGATGATTTTTATGTTTCTTCGAGGGTTCCAGTCAGCAGCCAATCCAACAAATAAGCCAGCTGACGCCAAGGCAGCTCAAGTAGAGGTCTTTAACGGTCAGGATACCAAAGATGGTGTGAATATTTTAGTCATGGGGACAGATGGCCGTATCGGTCAAAATAGTGCGGAGACCCGTACCGACACAATCATGGTATTGAATGTCAGTGGATTGGATAAGAAGATCAAACTAGTCAGCTTTATGCGTGACAACTTAGTTTATATCGACGGGTATAGTAAGATTGTAAATGGCCAAAAACAGACGGATAACAAACTAAATGTTGCCTATGAACTTGGGGAACAAGAAGGGCAAAAAGGGGCAGAAATGGTCCGCAAGGTTTTAAAAGACAACTTTGATTTGGATATTAAGTACTATGCTCTAGTTGACTTCCAAGCCTTTGCAACAGCTATTGATACCCTCTTCCCTGACGGAGTAACGATTGATGCTCAATTCTCAACATTGAATGGTCAACCTTTGACAGAAGCCACAGTTGGAGATGACCTTCATGCAACAGAGACAGAGTCCCCAACCCAAACCATCAAAGTTGGAAAACAGCAGATGAATGGATCCACCTTGCTGAACTACGCTCGCTTCCGTGATGATGATGAGGGGGACTATGGCCGTACCAAACGTCAGCAACAAGTCATGTCAGCAGTTCTTGAGCAAATCAAAGATCCAACCAAGCTCTTTACGGGGTCAGAGGCACTTGGAAAAGTCTTTGGCATGACATCAACAAATCTACCATATAGCTTCTTGTTGACCAATGGCTTATCTGTCCTAGAAGGTGCTCAAAATGGCATTGAAAGACTCACCGTCCCAGAACTTGGTGACTGGGTGGACGCTTATGATATCTATGGTGGACAAGGACTTCTAGTTGATCAAAATAAATATCAGACCAAACTCGCCCAAATGGGAATGAGATAGAATACTATAAAAAAATCAAAGTTTGAATCACTAGTGAAAAAGTGGTTTAGGCTTTGATTTTTCTTAGTATCTGATGGATTTTTAGGGCTTTTTTATGGTATAATAAAACGATATAACTCGTTATTGTACAGAAGAGGAGAGACATGAGTGATTTGAAAGCGATTCAGGCTCGTAGTCTGGAAATGGCTGAATATTTCGTCGCATTTTGTAAAGAACATGATTTGTTGTGCTATCTCTGTGGTGGAGGAGCCATTGGTGCCCTACGTAACAAAGGTTTCATTCCTTGGGATGATGATCTAGACTTTTTCATGCCACGTAAGGACTATGAAAAATTAGCAGAACTGTGGCCTCGTTATGCAGATGAGCGTTATTTCTTGTCAAAGAGTAATAAAGATTTTGTAGACCGTAACCTTTTTATTACCATTCGTGACAAGGGAACCACTTGTATCAAGCCTTATCAGAAGGATTTGGATTTGCCACACGGTTTGGCCTTGGATGTTTTACCATTGGATTATTATCCTAAAAATCCAGCTGAGCGTAAGAAACAAGTTCGTTGGGCCTTGATTTATTCACTCTTTTGCGCCCAAACTATCCCAGAAAAGCATGGTGCCATCATGAAATGGGGAAGTCGCATCTTACTCGGCCTGACTCCAAAATCTTTACGTTATCGCATTTGGAAAAAAGCTGAAAAAGAAATGACCAAGTATGGTCTGGCTGAAAGCGATGGAATTACGGAATTATGCTCAGGTCCTGGCTACATGCGAAACAAATACCCAATCGCATCCTTTGAAGATAATCTCTTCTTGCCATTTGAAGGAACAGAGATGCCTATCCCAGTCGGTTATGATGCCTATCTCAGCACTGCTTTTGGGGACTATATGACACCGCCACCAGCGGACAAGCAAGTACCGCATCATGATGCCATTATAGCAGACATGGACAAGAGCTACACAGAGTACAAGGGAGAATATGGAGCATGATGGGAGAAAAAATAAGCGTTATCGTTCCAGTCTACAATGTAGAAGCCTATCTGGAAAAGTGTGTAGAATCCATTTTAAAACAAACCTATAGCAACTTGGAAATTCTTCTTGTCAATGATGGTTCGACGGATAATAGTGGAGAACTGTGTGATCAATTAGCTCAAATAGATCAACGGATTCGTGTCATTCACAAGGAAAACGGTGGCTTGTCTGATGCTCGAAATAGAGGGATTGAAGAGGCAAGTTCTGATTTGATTGGTTTTATCGATAGTGATGACTACATTGACGAAGATATGTATGAGACCCTTTACCACCAAATGCTAGAATCCAATGCTGATCTTTCTATGTGTGGACATTATGATGTCTATGACCAAATTCCAGAAAAGCAAGTTGCAGTGATTCAGACCTGGGAATTAACTCCCCAAGAAGCCATTAAAATGGTCATGGAAGCTAAAATTCTCTCGGTCACAGCTGTCAACAAACTTTATAAAAAAGAACTCTTTGAACAGCTACGATTTGAAATTGGAAAAATAGCAGAGGATGCCTTCATCATGATTGCCTTGATTCATCAATGTCGCAAGGTTGTTGCAACAAATGAGAAGAAATACTACTATGTTCACCGAGAAAATAGTATCACGACTCAAAAATTCTCCTTGAAATTCTTAAACGTTATTGAAGCTTATGAACAAAACGCAAATATTATCAGAGAGAATTATCCAGATCTAACAGATGTTGCAACCATGCGTTTAAATTGGGCTTACTTCTATGTATTGGATAGGCTCTTGGTTGATGCAGATTTCAAGGATAAGGTTTTAGAAGACCGTTTGATTGCCTATCTAAAGAAAAATACAAAGAATATTCTTTCGGATAGTCGTTTTACAAGAGCAAGAAAAGTGAGTTTCTTAGCTTTGTGCTTGAGTCGAAAATTGTATACGAAAATCTTGCTTACACAAACTAAGCGTTAGGAGAAAAAATGATTTCATTTATTGAAAAAAACTATTTTAAAATCAATTTACTATTTTTATCAGTTATATCTTTTTACTGTATGGCAGGCTTGATTGTCCCACTTCAGCCAATCTCGGCCAATAAATTTGTCACTCTTGGGATAACCCTCATGGGTGTTTTATTGGGACTTTATAATTTCTTTATCAAAAAAGTCTATCTGAATGTCCGAAAAATTGAGTATTTGATTCTCTTTTTTCTAATGAATATCCTGACAGCTGCCTTAGTTGTCAAGTATGGATTTTCAACAAACATAAAGAATTTAGTTGTCTTTTTCATCTATTTCTTTGCAATCTATCCAGCCTTTCAGTCTTTCTCAGTGAAAAAAGCACGTGCCCTCTTTGATGCCTTCTTCTCAGTTATCACTGTCGCAAATACCCTAGGTGTACTTGTATCAATTTGGCAATTCTTCATGCTGCAGGGTTACCGCGTATTTGATTACAAGGGGTTATTGATCCGCCAAGGATTTGTGGAGTCTCGTCTATTTGGGATTCTAGCCAGTCCCAACTATCTCTCTATTATTTCTTTGATGGTGATTATTTATTTGTGGATGCGCTTGTCACTTTACAATACTGTCCTTAAAACCCTGGCTATCTCATCGATTTTGCTAAATTTTGCTTATATTGTATTATCAGGTTCCAGAACAACCTATATCTGTTTGGTTATCGTTGCCCTGTTATACGCTTTGATGACGGCTAACTGGACTAAAAAAATCAAGTCACTTCTTACTGTTCTAGTAACTGTAGGTCTGGTATTTGTCTGTTATAATGGTATCAAATATAGTAGTGACATTTACTTGAAAGCTCACTCAGCTCAAATCCAAAAAAATCAAGAAAATGGACAAAATGGAGACAACAATCTTTCTCTTGAGAGAACTGACACAAGTGAAGAGAATATCTCCAATAACCGTTTTGCCATTTGGCAGTCAACAGCTTCCTTTATCCCTAGACGCCCTCTATTTGGATATTCAGGTGGAAACTGGTATGAGTTAGGTAAAGAATATGATGCTTCAGCCTACATCATCAAAAGACATTACCTTACTCACAACGGCTATCTTGAGTTGTTATTCTATGATGGTATCACAGGTTTTATCCCTATGGCCATCTTTATGCTTTCCTTCATTGTTTCAAGTCTCAAGAAATATAAAAAAGACCTCCAAGAAGGTCGCCACAATCATGAATTGATTACCATTCTCTTGATCACTGTAGTTATTCTCATCTCTAATTTGTTCTTGAGTTCAACTTTCTATGGAATTTCTCTTTTGGGTTTTATCTTGTTTGTGATTTCAGGTTACTATTTCTCTGTTCTCTATAAAAAAAGAGACGGCTATAGAAAACTAGATGAAGCGGAGATTAAAGAAGTTGAACTAGGTGTCATGGATTATATCCACAATCTCTGTCAAAAAGAGAATATCAACTATTCACTGGCTTATGGAACCTTGCTGGGAGCCGTGAGACACAAGGGTTACATTCCTTGGGATGACGATATTGATATCTCTTTGAAACGCGATGAATACGATAAATTGTATCAGGCTATTTTGCAAGATAATGATCCTGTCTACAAAGTGGTTTCTTGGGAAAATGACAGTCGTTACCCTTACCCATTTTACCGAGTCTATGATGCGCGAACTGTCTATGATAACAACTATATCGACAATGATATTGATTTAGGAATTTGTGTGGACGTTTTCCCATTTGACTATTATGCTGATGTTAACAAGGACATGGTAAAACTGGATACTTACCGTCGTTTATCAGTCTATACCCTTTATGGCATCCATAATAAGAATGCGAAACTCAAGAATATCATCAGATATCTACTTGTACTTGTATTCCGTTTGACTCGCGTCAAAACTTGGAACCGTAAGATGAACATCCTATCTATGCGAGAAAAAGATGGAGACTTCATTGATTACCTCATGGAGAACAAAAGAGTTTCTACGAAATTTGACAAGTCCTTCTTGGATACGACGATTGATAGTCCATTTGAAGATAGAGTTTACAAAATTCCTGAGGCCTATCAGCCGATCCTTTCTGCCATATACGGAGATGACTTTATGGAAATTCCTCCTCTAGAAAAACGAGTGAAACATGATGACTTCCTCGCTTATATAAAGGAGGGATAGAACGTGTTACAATGGTTAAAAAGAAGTTTAGCCAGTCTCTTAGGAGATAAGAAAGACCTGGTTAAAAACCTACCAATTATCAAAAATTTAAATCAAAAAGCCAATATCGACTTAGATTCAAAGAGAAGCAATTTGCTCAAAGAAAACTTTGAAGATATTCTAAAGGCCATCTACCAATCTAATCTGAAATCCTATGATATCTGGTTAGATTTTGGAACTTTACTTGGTTTCTACAGAGAAAATGATCTGATTCCGCATGATTTAGATATGGACTTTGGTATTATTATCCCAGACTACGAAGCCTTTTTAAAGGATGAGAAAGTTCTTTTTGAGAAAGGCTTTGTCAGAACAAAAGAGTTCTATTACAATGATAAACTTGTAGAATTATCCTATAGTTACAAGGGCCTCAATGTTGATTTTATTGTCTATGATAAAAAAGAGGGGAATATTTCCTCAGACACTATTTTCTACATGACAAACGCCTTGGGAAATCCTACAAGATATGAAGTCTACCACTATGAATTGCCGTTTGCAGCACTTATTGAATGTAGTTTTAAAGAGATTCTAGTAAAAGTTCCAGAAAATATAAGAGAATACATCAGTCACTTGTATGGGGAGGATTTTGAAGTCCCTAATACTCATTACAACTGGAAAGAAAATCCAATTTACAAACAAAGAGATGCTAACTTGGCTAAGGTCCTTTTAGGGAAATCTCTTTAGTAATATAGAAAAGAGGGGATGTTGAAGTTCTTCCTTGTTAACTCTAGTCCCTACTCTAGTGTGACAATCAGGCTTCTCTTTCCCTCTTTTTGTCTTATATTGACGGAAAGGAGCTAGAAAAGTTGCTACTAGGATGAATCTTCCATCCTAGCTTCCGCTATCAAAGAAAGAAGTGGTTTATATGAAAAAGAAACAGATAAAAGAAATCCTTGTATTTATTTCCCTAGTCTTGTTGCTCGTCTCTGGACTCTTGATACCCGCAGTTCAGGCAGATACTTCAAGCAACCGAATCCATTTTATCAATACCAAAGGAGTATCAGGAAGTGATGCTATTATTCTAGAAAGTAATGGTCACTATGCCTTGATTGACATGGGCGAAGACTATGATTTTCCAGATGGAAGTAATCCACGTTATCCAAGTCGTGTAGGAATTAGTACAAACAATGAGTATGTATTAGAGGACAGACTGTTCAGACATATGCAACAGCTCGGTATTAAGAAACTTGACTTTATTCTAGGAACCCATGTCCATAGTGACCATATTGGATCGGCGGATGAAGTTCTTAAACGTTATCCTGTAGACAGATTTTATCTAAAGAGATACTCAGATGAGCGCATCACATCAAAATGGCGATTGTGGGACAATCTTTTTAATTATGACAATGCTGTCAAGACGGCTCTAGAGCGTGGTGTAACTCTTGTGCAAGACATTACCGAGAAGGAAAGTCACTTCACTTTAGGTGATATGGATATTCAGCTATATAACTATAAAAACGAATATGACAGTGATGGCAAACTCAAGAGAGTTTATGATGATAATTCCAATTCGATTGTGGCAGTGGTTACTGTAGCGGGTAAAAAGATTTATCTCGGTGGTGACTTGGATAATGCTGAGGGGGCAGAGGATAAGTTAGGTCCTGAAATTGGTAAAGTCGATATGATGAAATGGAACCATCATTATGATGCCCACATTTCAAATACGATTCCTTTCTTAGACTCCCTATCTCCAAGTATGGTGGTTCACACATCCGCAGCAGATGCCAATCTTGCTACAACAAGAGAGTATCTTAAGAAACATGGTATTGAGGTAGTTCATGCTTCTAGCCAGACCAAGGATGCAACTGTCTTTACAATTAGTAAAAATGGTTTTACAAACGTGTCCGATTCTCTACCTAATATCCCCACTGTTAGTGAAACATGGTATAAAGAAGATGGTTACTGGAAGTATCGCTTGTCTGATGATCAGATGGCAATCGGTTGGCGCAAAATAAATGGTATTTACTATTTCTTTAATGGTCAAGGACAAATGCAGGCAGGTAGATGGCTTCATTTGAACGACTCTCGTGAAAAAACAGATGGTAACTGGTATTATTTGAACAACAATGGACAAATGCAAGATACTGGATGGTTTAAGCAAGATGGTAGTTGGTATTATATCACATCAAGTGGAGCAAGAAGTTACAGTCAGTTAGTTGAAATTGATGGTCAGAAATATCTATTTGACAAAGAAGGTAAGATGCTAACAGGACATCAAGTCTATAATGGCAAGAAGATGTTCTTTAGCGAAAGTGGTGCACTCCAAGCAGCAGGTAAGCCTTCAACTTGGCAAAAGATTGATTCTGATTGGTATTTCTATGATGAGGATGGGCTAAAGACTGTCGGTAAAAAGAATATTAATGGAAGCACGTACTACTTTAATCAAGAAGGTGTCATGCAAACTGGCTGGACCTTTGTTGATGGTCACTGGAACTATTTTGCAAGTTCTGGAGCTATGAAAACCGGCTGGGTCAAGGATCAGGAAACATGGTATTATCTGGATAAAGATGGCATCATGTTAACTGGCAGACAAGATATAAATGGTGTTCGTTACTATTTGAATGCTAGTGGTGCCATGCAGACTGGATGGCAGTGGTCAAATGATTCTTGGCATTACTACGCTACGTCGGGCGCACTCCAAACTGGTTGGTTGAAAGATGGTGATGCCTGGTATTATCTTGAAGGTAAGGAAGGCGTTATGTTAGTCGGCCTCCATCAAGTAGATGGTAAGCAATATTACTTTAGCAAATCTGGTGCCATGCAAACAGGCTGGAAATGGTTTGATAATCATTACCGTTACTTTGAATCAAATGGAGCCATGAAAACTGGTTGGATAAAAGACAAAGGCGTCTGGTATTATCTAAATCCTGAAGATGGCATCATGTTGGTTGGCCTTCATAAAGTAAATGGTGATCATTATTACTTTGATGAATCAGGAGCTATGCAAACGGGTTGGAAACAGCTTGATGGTAATTGGTACTATTTCCAAGCTGATGGTTCTTTGTTGAAGAACGCAACAACACCTGATGGTTACAAAGTAAACGAAGAAGGAATCTGGAAACAGGCTGTTGCTGCTGTAAATAGCGATGCAGTCAAGCCAGAACAGAAACAAGAAGCTAATTCCTCTATTGTTGAACAACCTAAACAAGATTCAAATCTAGAAGCCAACGCTTCTGAAAAGAAAGAAAAAGAATAAAGAAGAAATCCCCTACTGACAACTAATTTATCAGTAGGGGATTTTTTTAATTTCGTTTTAATTTAGCAAGTACAAGGTTCAGTGCATAGTGGAGTGTTTTGTCTTTGGTAATAAAGAGGGTCAAGAGGTAATAGATACCACAAGTTGCTACGGTAGACAGAACCATGAGAATCATATTGAAGTTTACTGTGTAGGAATTGATTTGGAAAATCATCTTGAAAATATAGAAGATTGGGATAAAACCAAGGGATATAATGCTATAACGTGTTAAGGTTATAAAAATTTCTTTTAAACTAATCAGTTGGTGTTTCTTGATAAAATGAATTTCAAGTAAAACAACGATAGTTTCTGCGATAATGGTCGTAGCGATGTAATACTCAGGTGCAAAAATATTATTGAAATACAAGATGCTATTTAATAGTATATTAGCCCCACCACCAAGGAAGTAGAAGGCAGTTAAGCGATTTTCATGGTCGTTGATAAAGATAATCTGTTTACCAAGAATCAACTCTATAGCCCAAATGATGGTACGAAAAGCGAAGACGCTAGTTACGATACCCGCTTCAAGATATTTTTCAGAAGAATAAATAACAGTTGCGTACCGTCCCAATATCATGATCCCGATACTAGTTGGAACCATAAGGAAATAGAATAAGGATGCCGCTTGATTCACGAGATAATTATAGGACTTGTAATCCTTTTTACCGAGATAGTAGCCAAGGCGTGGAATACTGACGTTGATAGCTCCACTCAAGACACTGGCAATCAACATGACGATACTATAGGCAATTGTATAGTAGGAAATATAGTTCTCATCCGGTCCCTTGGTGATAAACATTCTATCTAGCAAGGTATAAAGCATATTAGCGTTTGCTAGGAGAAGCATAGTAAAGAGTGGTTTAGAAGCTTTAGCTAATTCGACGAAACCAATCTTAACAAAAGAAACTTCTCTCTTAATCCAAAGAAAACTGAGCAGGTAGTTGAGGACAGTGGTCGCTGTCATAACGATAGCATAAGGAACGATATCATCTGCCGTTTTAACGAAGGCGAAGATAGCGACCAGCATGGTAATTCGAATAATTAATGTCTTATAGAGGATGAAGGCATAGTTTTCATAAGCCTCGTTCATCCATTCGATATTGAGAAATTGGAAGAGTGCTTGAGCCCCTAGGATGTAGTAGAGGACTTTCAGATTCTCAATGCTAGTGTCAAAGAAGATAATGAGGAAGTAGATACCAGTGGTCAGGAGAGAGGTGAAAACCGAGATATAAAACAGCTTAGAAAAGACGTAGTTGATTTTATTCTTGTCATCCTTGACCTTACTGATAGCTCGAATCCCATAGTTGTATATCCCAAAGGCAGCTAGTGGAATAACGAAACTTGCCCAGGTATTGGCTGTATTGAAATAACCGTAATTGGATTTGCTGAGAATCCGCGTCAGATAAGGATTGGTTATCAGTGGAAAAACGATATTGAGAATATTGACCAGCAAGCTGGCCAAGGCATTTACTTTTATATTTTTCATTGAACTTTCTTTCTTAAATCTAAAATCATATCTAGTATTATATCACATTCTCGCTTCATTCTTTTGATAAAATCGTAAAAATCTAGTATAATAGATAGACTGAAAGTATGAGGTTACTAGATATGAAGATGAAACAAATTAGTGATACAACACTGAAAATCACGATGACTTTAGATGATTTGATGGATCGGGGGATGGAGATTGCCGACTTCCTCGTTCCGCAGGAAAAAACAGAAGAATTTTTCTATGCGATTTTAGATGAGTTAGAGATGCCCGACAATTTCTTGGATAGTGGCATGCTGAGTTTTCGTGTAACGCCAAAACCAGACAAGGTCGATGTATTTGTGACCAAGTCCAAGATTGACCAGAATCTGGATTTTGAAGATTTGGCGGACCTACCTGATATGGAAGAATTGGCCCAAATGTCACCAGATGAATTTCTCAAGACTCTAGAAAAGAGTATCGCAGAGAAAACCAAGGACGATATAGAGGCCATCCAATCTCTAGAGCAGGTCGAAGCAAAGGAAGAAGAGCAAGAGCAGGCAGACAAGGAGACTGAGAGTAAGAAAGAACCTTATATCTACTATATCCTGCGCTTTGCAAGCCTTGCTGACTTAGTTGCTTTTGCAAAGACGGTTAACTACCAGATGGAAACCTCTGAACTCTATAAGATGAATGGACACTATTATTTGACAATCTTAGTTGATGTGGAAAACCATCCTAGTCCATATCCAGCCTGGCTCTTGGCTCGTATGCGTGAATTTGCAGATGATAGTGACATCAGTCGTTCTGTTTTACAAGAGTATGGTCACATCTTGATCAATCACGACGCAGTCTTCGGTCTTCAAAAAATTAATTCATAGTTTTTAGAAATCAATTTTTATTTATCAGAAAAGGCGAATCAGATGATTCGTTTTTTCTTTTATATCTATAAATAGTGGTTTTCTTGGATAGGAATTTTCACAAAATTCTGTTATAATGGCTATATCAGAAAATTTCTAGGAGACAAACATGACAGTTAAAATTGCTTTACTTGGATTTGGTACCGTTGCAAGTGGTGTGCCTTTCCTCCTAAAGGAAAATGGAGAAAAAATCGTTCAGTCAGCTCATTCAGAGATTGAAGTAGCCAAGGTATTGGTCAAGGATGAAGATGAAAAGAACCGCTTGCTTGCAGCAGGGAATGACTTTAACTTTGTAACCAATGTAGATGATATTTTAGCAGACAAAGATGTTACCATTGTAGTGGAATTGATGGGACGTATCGAACCTGCTAAGACCTTTATCACTCGTGCCTTAGAAGCTGGGAAACACGTTGTTACTGCTAACAAGGACCTTTTGGCTGTCCATGGTGCAGAATTGTTAGAAATCGCTAAAGAGCACAATGTGGCACTCTACTACGAAGCGGCAGTTGCTGGTGGGATACCAATTCTTCGTACCTTGGCAAATTCGTTGGCTTCTGACAAAATCACTCGTGTTCTTGGTGTCGTAAACGGAACTTCTAACTTTATGATGACCAAAATGGTCGAAGAAGGCTGGTCTTATGATGACGCTCTTGCGGAAGCACAAAGACTAGGTTTTGCAGAAAGTGATCCTACAAATGACGTGGATGGGATTGATGCAGCCTACAAGATGGTCATTTTGAGCCAATTTGCCTTTGGGATGAAGGTTGCCTTTGACGATGTAGCCCACAAGGGAATCCGTAACATCACACCAGAAGACGTAGCTGTAGCCCAAGACCTGGGCTATGTAGTGAAATTGGTTGGTTCTATCGAGGAAACTCCTTCAGGTATTGCCGCAGAAGTGACCCCAACCTTCCTACCTAAAGCACATCCACTTGCCAGTGTGAATGGTGTAATGAACGCTGTTTTTGTAGAATCTATCGGTATCGGTGAGTCTATGTACTACGGACCAGGTGCTGGTCAAAAACCAACTGCAACAAGTGTTGTAGCAGATATTGTTCGTATCGTTCGTCGCTTGAATGATGGTACCATTGGTAAAGACTTCAACGAATATAGCCGTGAATTGGTCTTGGCTAATCCAGAAGATGTCAAAGCTAATTACTATTTCTCAATCTTGGCTCCAGACTCAAAAGGTCAGGTCTTGAAATTGGCTGAGATTTTCAACGCTCAAGATATTTCCTTCAAGCAAATCCTCCAAGATGGCAAAGAGGGTGACAAGGCGCGTGTCGTGATTATCACTCATAAGATCAATAAAGCACAACTTGAGAATGTTTCAGCTGAGTTGGTCAAAGCTTCAGAATTTGACCTCTTGAATACCTTCAAGGTGTTAGGAGAATAGGATGAAGATTATTGTACCTGCAACCAGTGCCAATATCGGGCCAGGTTTTGATTCGGTCGGTGTAGCTGTAACCAAGTATCTTCAAATTGAGGTTTGTGAAGAACGGGATGAGTGGTTGATTGAACACCAGATTGGCAAATGGATTCCCCATGACGAACGTAATCTTTTGCTTAAGATTGCCTTGCAAATTGCGCCTGACTTGCAACCGAGACGCTTGAAAATGACCAGTGATGTTCCCTTGGCGCGTGGCTTGGGTTCTTCAAGCTCGGTTATCGTTGCTGGGATTGAACTGGCCAACCAGCTGGGCAATCTCAACTTATCTAACCACGACAAATTGCAGTTGGCGACTAAGATTGAAGGACATCCTGACAATGTGGCTCCAGCTATCTATGGAAATCTTGTTGTTGCGAGTTCCGTTGAAGGGCACGTTTCAGCAATTGTGTCTGACTTCCCGGAGTGTGATTTTCTAGCTTATATTCCCAACTATGAATTGCGCACTCGCGACAGCCGTGGTGTCCTTCCTAAGAAATTGTCCTACAAGGAAGCTGTTGCAGCTAGTTCAATTGCCAATGTGGCCGTTGCAGCCTTGTTAGCAGGAGATATGGTGACAGCTGGTCAAGCAATCGAGGGGGACCTCTTCCATGAGCGCTATCGTCAAAGTCTGGTCCGTGAATTTGCGACGATTAAGCAAGTAGCCAAAGAGAATGGTGCCTATGCGACCTACCTTTCTGGTGCCGGACCAACAGTGATGGTCTTGGCCTCTCATGACAAGATGCCGGCTATTAAGGCAGAATTGCAAAAGCAACCTTTCAAAGGCAAACTGCATGACTTGAAAGTTGATACGCAAGGTGTCCGTGTCGAAGCAAAATAAAGAATAGAAGATAGGATGGGGAAACTCTCGACCAGAGGGCTTCCTGTCCTTTTTTTGAAAAGAAGTTTATACTCAATGAAAAATCAAAGAGCAAACTAGGAAGCTAGCCGCAGGTTGCTCAAAGCATGGTTTTGAGGTTGTAGATGAAACTGACGAAGTAAGCTCAAAATACTGTTTTGAGGTTGCAGATGTAAGCTGACGTGGTTTGAAGAGATTTTCGAAGAGTATTAGTTAAAAACTTGATAAAGGAGAAATAAAGATGGCAGAAATTTATCTAGCAGGTGGTTGTTTTTGGGGTCTAGAGGAGTATTTTTCACGTATTTCTGGAGTGCTGACAACCAATGTCGGCTACGCTAATGGGCAAGTCGAAACGACCAATTACCAGTTGCTCAAGGAAACAGACCATGCAGAGACTGTTCAAGTGATTTATGATGAGAAAGCAGTGTCACTCAGAGAGATTTTGCTTTATTATTTCCGTGTTATTGATCCCTTGTCTATTAACCAGCAGGGGAATGACCGTGGTCGCCAATATCGAACGGGGATCTATTACCAAGATGAAGCAGACTTGCCAGCTATCTACACAGTGGTGCAGGAGCAGGAGCGTATGCTGGGTCGTAAGATTGCAGTAGAGGTGGAGAAACTTCGCCACTACATTTTAGCAGAAGACTACCATCAAGACTATCTCAAGAAAAATCCTTCCGGTTACTGTCATATCGATGTTACCGATGCTGAGAAGCCATTGATTGACGCATCTAACTATGAAAAGCCTAGTCAAGAGGTATTAAAGGAAAGCTTAACTGAAGAGTCTTACCGTGTTACGCAAGAAGCTGCTACAGAGGCTCCATTTAGCAATGCCTATGACCAAACCTTTGAAGAAGGGATTTATGTAGACATCACGACAGGTGAGCCACTCTTTTTTGCCAAGGATAAGTTTGCTTCAGGTTGTGGTTGGCCAAGTTTTAGTCGTCCAATTTCCAAGGAATTGATTCACTACTACAAGGACTTGAGCCATGGGATGGAGCGAATCGAGGTTCGTTCTCGTTCAGGCAATGCTCATTTGGGTCATGTTTTCACAGATGGACCTCAGGAATTAGGTGGCCTGCGTTACTGTATTAATTCGGCTTCCTTGCGTTTTGTAGCTAAGGATGAGATGGAAAAAGCAGGATATGGCTATTTATTGCCTTATTTAAACAAATAAAACTGAGAGGGTGGGCGCTTCCCACTTTCTTCATTTCCAGAATAAGAATAGAAGGGATCTATGAAACACTTACTATCTTACTTCAAACCCTATATCAAAGAATCCATTTTAGCTCCCTTATTCAAGTTACTAGAAGCTGTTTTTGAGCTCTTGGTTCCCATGGTGATTGCTGGGATTGTTGACCAATCTTTGCCTCAGAGAGATCAAGGCCATCTCTGGATGCAGATTGGTCTGCTCCTTATCTTTGCAGTGATTGGCGTTTTAGTGGCCTTGATAGCCCAGTTTTACTCAGCAAAGGCAGCGGTAGGTTTTGCCAAGGAATTGACTAACGACCTCTATCGTCATATTCTTTCTTTACCAAAGGAAAGCAGAGACCGTTTGACAACTTCTAGCTTGGTCACTCGCTTGACCTCGGATACCTACCAGATTCAGACTGGTATTAATCAGTTTCTGCGTCTCTTTTTGCGAGCGCCTATTATCGTTTTTGGGGCAATCTTTATGGCCTATCGCATCTCAGCTGAGCTGACTTTCTGGTTTTTGGTCATGGTTGGTTTTTTGACAATCGTTATTGTTGGGCTCTCTCGTCTGGTCAATCCTCTCTACAGCAGTCTCAGAAAGAAAACGGATCAGCTGGTTCAGGAAACGCGCCAGCAATTACAAGGAATGCGAGTTATTCGTGCTTTTGGTCAGGAAAAACGAGAGTTACAGATTTTTCAAACCCTTAACCAAGTTTATGCTAGATTGCAAGAAAAGACGGGTTTCTGGTCTAGTTTGTTAACACCTCTGACCTATCTGATTGTTAATGGAACTCTTCTCGTCATCATCTGGCAGGGCTATATTTCAATTCAAGGAGGTTTACTCAGTCAAGGTGCCCTGATTGCCCTTATCAACTACCTCTTGCAAATCTTGGTGGAATTGGTCAAACTAGCTATGTTGATCAATTCTCTCAATCAGTCTTATATCTCAGCTAAGCGAATCGAGGAAGTCTTTGCTGAAGCTACAGAAGACATCTATTCGGAGTTAGAACAAAAGCAAGCTACCAGTAACCAGGTTTTACAAGTCCAAGAATTGACCTTTACCTATCCTGATTCGGCCCAGCCTTCTCTGAGAGGCATTTCCTTTGATATGACTCAAGGACAGATCCTTGGTATCATTGGAGGAACAGGTTCTGGTAAGTCAAGCTTGGTGCAAGTCTTGCTTGGTCTTTATCCAGCAGATAAGGGAAGCATTGACCTTTATCGAGATGGACGTAGTCCTCTTAATTTGGAGCAGTGGCGGTCTTGGATTGCCTATGTGCCTCAAAAAGTCGAGCTCTTTAAAGGAACTATTCGTTCCAACTTGACGCTAGGTTTCAATCAAGAACTAACTGACCAAGCACTCTGGCAGGCCTTGGAGATTGCGCAAGCAAAGGATTTTGTCAGTGAAAAGGAAGGACTTTTGGATGCCCTAGTTGAGGCAGGAGGTCGAAATTTCTCAGGCGGGCAAAAACAAAGGTTGTCTATCGCCCGAGCAGTCTTGCGCCAAGCTCCATTTCTCATCCTAGATGATGCAACCTCGGCTCTCGACACCATTACCGAGTCCAAGCTCTTGAGAGCTATCCGAGAAAATCTGCCAAATACAAGTTTAATCTTGATCTCTCAACGAACTTCGACTTTACAGATGGCAGACCAGATTCTCCTCTTGGAAAAAGGCGAGCTCCTAGCTATCGGCAAGCACGAGGACTTGATGAAGTCCAGTCAAGTCTATCGTGAAATCAATGCTTCCCAACATGGAAAGGAGGACTAGAATGAGACGACAAACTGCAAACCAGACGCTCAAACGTTTGGCCATAGATTTAGCAAGCCATCCCTTCCTCCTTTTCCTAGCCTTTCTAGGAACTATTGCCCAAGTTGCTTTATCGATCTACCTACCTATCTTGATTGGGCAGGTCATTGACCAGGTTCTAGTAGCTGATTCTTCACCAGTTTTTTGGCAGATTTTCATTCAGATGATCTTGGTAGTCATAGGAAATACTCTGGTACAATGGGCCAATCCTCTTCTTTATAATCGTCTAATCTTCTCTTATACCAGAGACTTGCGGGAGCGAATCATCCATAAACTCCATCGTTTACCGATTGCCTTTGTGGATCAGCAACGCAGTGGAGAGATGGTTAGTCGTGTAACCACAGACATCGAACAGTTGGCAGCTGGCTTGACCATGATTTTTAACCAATTTTTCATTGGTGTCTTGATGATTTTGGTTAGTATTCTAGCCATGCTCCAAATTCATCTTCTCATGACCCTTTTAGTCTTGCTGTTGACGCCCCTATCCATGGTTATTTCACGCTTTATAGCTAAGAAATCCTATCATCTCTTCCAAAAGCAAACAGAGACAAGGGGGATTCAGACCCAGTTGATTGAAGAATCGCTTAGCCAACAGACTATTATCCAGTCCTTTAATGCTCAGACAGAGTTTATTCAAAGATTGCATGAGGCTAATGACAACTACGCAGACTATTCTCAGTCAGCCATCTTTTATTCATCAACGGTTAATCCTTCGACTCGCTTTGTTAATGCACTCATCTATGCCCTTCTTGCCGGAGTGGGAGCCTATCGTATCATGATGGGGTCCACCTTGACCATCGGACGTTTAGTGACTTTTTTGAACTATGTCCAACAGTACACTAAGCCCTTTAACGATATTTCTTCAGTTCTAGCCGAATTGCAAAGTGCTCTCGCTTGTGCAGAACGTGTCTATGCTGTCTTAGAGAGTCCAGAGGTGGCTGAAACAGGTAAGGAAGTTTTGACCAGTGACCAGGTCAAGGGAGCTATTTCCTTTAAACATGTCTCTTTTGGTTACCATCCTGAAAAGATTTTGATTAAGGATTTATCCATTGATATTCCAGCTGGTAGCAAGGTTGCTATTGTTGGTCCGACAGGTGCTGGCAAATCAACCCTCATCAATCTCCTCATGCGTTTTTATCCCATTAACTCGGGAGATATCTTGCTAGATGGTCGTTCCATTTATGACTATACCCGAGCATCATTGAGACAGCAGTTTGGGATGGTACTCCAAGAAACCTGGCTCAAGCAAGGGACCATTCATGACAATATTGCCTTTGGAAATCCTGAAGCCAGTCGGGAGCAGGTGATTGCTGCTGCCAAAGCAGCCAATGCAGACTTCTTTATCCAACAACTGCCGAAGGGCTATGATACCAAACTGGAAAATGCGGGTGAATCTCTCTCTGTCGGTCAGGCTCAGCTCTTGACTATTGCCCGTGTCTTTCTAGCTATCCCAAAGATTCTTATCTTAGACGAGGCAACTTCCTCCATCGATACTCGGACAGAGGTGCTAGTACAGGATGCCTTTGCCAAACTCATGAAGGGGCGCACAAGCTTTATCATTGCTCACCGTTTGTCAACCATTCAGGATGCGGATTTGATTCTTGTCTTGGTAGATGGCGACATTGTTGAGTATGGGAACCATCATGACCTCATGGCTAGAAAGGGCAAGTATTACCAAATGCAGAAAGCTGCAGATTTTAGCTCTGAATAATCCTTTCTATTTTGAAATCTCATGAACGAAAAAAGTTGCCTTCGGGTGACTTTTTTGTTACAATAGCTAGAAAAAATCAGGGTCTTAGAAGGAGAAAACAATGAAAGTCTATCAGCATGTAAATATCGTGACTTGTGACAAAGATTTCCATGTTTATTTGGATGGTATCTTAGCCGTTAAGGACTCTCAAATCGTCTATGTCGGCCAAGAGGAGCCAGAGATTTTAGAGCAAGCTGAGCAGATTATAGACTATCAGGGAGCCTGGATTATGCCTGGTTTGGTCAATTGCCACACCCATTCTGCTATGACAGGCTTGCGAGGGATTCGGGATGACAGCAACCTCCATGAATGGCTCAATGACTTTATCTGGCCAGCAGAAGCAGGATTTACTCCCAACATGACTACCAAGGCGGTCAAAGAAGCTCTGACAGAAATGCTCCAGTCAGGAACAACAACCTTCAACGATATGTATAATCCCAATGGTGTGGATATTGAGCAAATTTATCAGGCAGTCAAGGCTTCCAAGATGCGTTGTTATTTCTCACCGACCCTCTTTTCTTCAGAGGCAGAAACAACTGCTGAGACCATAAGCAGAACCCGAGCCATCATAGAGGAAATCTTAGGATATGAAAACCCAAATTTCAAGGTTATGGTAGCTCCACATTCTCCCTACAGCTGTAGTAGAGACTTGCTGGAAGCGAGCTTAGATATGGCAAAAAAGCTGGACATTCCTATCCATATCCATGTGGCGGAGACCAAGGAGGAATCAGGAATTATCCTGAAAAGCTATGGCAAACGTCCCCTTGCCTTTCTAGAAGAACTAGGTTACTTAGATCATCCGTCTGTCTTTGCTCATGGGGTTGAATTAAACGAGAGAGAAATTGAACGCTTGGCGACTTCCCATGTGGCTATCGCCCATAATCCTATTAGTAACCTCAAACTGGCCTCAGGGATCGCTCCAATCATCCAACTGCAAAAAGCAGGAGTAGCAGTCGGAATTGCGACTGACTCAGTTGCTTCCAATAATAATCTAGATATGTTTGAGGAAGGACGGACCGCAGCCCTTCTTCAGAAAATGAAGAGTGGAGATGCCAGCCAATTTCCTATCGAAACAGCCCTTAAGGCACTGACAATCGAAGGAGCTAAGGTTCTAGGAATGGAAAAGCAGATAGGAAGCCTAGAAGTCGGCAAACAGGCAGATTTTCTGGTCATTCAACCACAAGGAAAAATCCATCTTCAACCTCAGAAAAATATGCTCTCTCATCTGGTTTATGCTGTCAAATCCAGTGATGTTGATGATGTTTATATCGCTGGAGAACAGGTGGTTAAGCAAGGCAAAGTTTTGACAGTAAAGATTTAAAAAAATTTAAAAAAAGTTTGCAAAAATCTTGCATTCTTTTTTTGTCTATGCTATACTTATATACGGTTTGAAAAAACTGCCTAAGACAGTAGGGGAGCTCGACTCATAAATATCCTACCGAGGACAAAACGTATCATGTAAAAAGAAGCGTATTGTACTTTCGTGTCTAGGTTTGGGCGCGTTTTTCTTTTGGAAAAATTCCCCAAGCAAAATAATTACGGAGGTGAACACACTAATGAGTGAAGCAATTATTGCTAAAAAAGCGGAACTAGTTGACGTAGTAGCTGAAAAAATGAAAGCTGCTGCATCTATCGTCGTTGTAGACGCTCGTGGTTTGACAGTTGAGCAAGATACAGTTCTTCGTCGTGAGCTTCGTGGAAGCGAAGTTGAGTATAAAGTCATTAAAAACTCAATCTTGCGTCGTGCAGCTGAAAAAGCTGGTCTTGAAGATCTTGCATCAGTATTTGTTGGACCATCTGCAGTAGCATTTTCTAACGAAGATGTTATCGCACCAGCGAAAATCTTGAACGATTTTGCTAAAAACGCTGAAGCACTTGAAATCAAAGGTGGTGCAATCGAAGGCGCTGTCGCATCTAAAGAAGAAATCGTTGCTCTTGCAACTCTTCCAAACCGCGAAGGACTTCTTTCTATGCTCCTTTCTGTACTTCAAGCGCCAGTGCGCAACGTTGCTCTTGCAGTCAAAGCGGTTGCAGACAACAAAGAAGACGCAGCTTAATCTTAAGCTACGCAGCGTAGCCTAGCTACGAAAAAAATATTATAAAATTTAAAACTTATTTGGAGGAAATAACAATGGCATTGAACATTGAAAACATTATTGCTGAAATTAAAGAAGCTTCAATCCTTGAATTGAACGACCTTGTAAAAGCTATCGAAGAAGAATTTGGTGTAACTGCAGCTGCTCCTGTAGCTGTTGCTGCAGCTGGTGCTGCTGACGCTGGTGCTGCTAAAGACTCATTTGATGTTGAGTTGACAGCTGCTGGTGACAAAAAAGTTGGCGTTATCAAAGTTGTACGTGAAATCACTGGTCTTGGACTTAAAGAAGCTAAAGAACTTGTTGATGGTGCACCAGGTGTCATCAAAGAAGGCGTTCCAACTGCAGAAGCTGAAGAAATCAAAGCTAAATTGGAAGAAGCTGGAGCTTCAGTTACTCTTAAATAATAGAGCAACTACATTTGTAGCTTAAAAAACATATAAAACCGCTATTCTTAGGAGTAGCGGTTTTTTCTTTTGGTTTAAGAAGGGGCAAAAAAGGGGCGAACTAATTATATAGTTTATCTAGGAGACAAACAAGTTTTGAATAATAGGCTTTCCATAAAAAATGATACAAGTTTTTACCCTTCAGGATTTATTTTTTTCTAGTATCATCATTCCTATGAACAGTAGAAAAGTAAGTTTTTAATTTATTGATACTCCGGATATTATAATCTCAGTATTAAAGAACTTTATTGAAAGTAATTTTCGAACGGTTTGAGGTAATTTCAATGAAATTTTAATAGATATTTCAATTTTCTTCTTGACTCTGACCCTAGGTAAGGGATTATACTAATAGTAGATAAGAAAGGAGATTATTATGCAAATCAATATGATTCGTTCAGATAAAGTTTATCAGGAGATGCTCGAGCTTCCTTTAGAAAAGAGAGAAGGTCTCTTTCGAGCTAAAATATTAGCACCTTTTGCAATGAAATACCAAACGCAACACATCCCTTTGAAAGCAAAGTACCCTGGAGGATTTGATGCTCTATTCCTACCTGGCTTTATGAATCAGTTGCCCGGAACTCTATCAGAAAAGGATAGACCGGCTATCGACGCTCTGAGCTCTGATCAACTCTGGCAGGATTGTCAAGATACCATCAAGAGGAGTATTGGGCTTTTTGAGCAGGCTGGCTATGACTTAGATGTTGAGGATTACCATTTTACTATTTTATTGGGCTACAGCTCAATAAGGGTTATAGCGGAGATGGCGGAATTCCAGGCTACCTCATGCTTAGTCTGCTACCAAATGACTATACTTTACCACGTGTGCAGGCTGCGTTGGCTCACGAGTGCAATCACAATGTCCGCTTTCAATTTGTCAAATGGAACCAGCAGACGACACTAGCAGACTGGGTAGTCAGTGAAGGATTGGCAGAGTCTTTTGCTGCTGAGCTCTATGGCAAAGATCTCATTGGGCCTTGGGTCACTTCAACCAGTCCAGAGCAGTTAGAAGAGATTAAGCCCATCATCTCAAGTCAGCTTCAGCTAACGGGGATGGCGGAAATGGCACCATATCTCTACGGTGATGAAATAGCTAAGATACAGGGTCAGATGCCAGTTGGAATGCCTTATGCTGCAGGCTATGCTTATGGCTATCATCTGATACAAGCCTATCTGAAAATGACTGGCAAGACTATTATTGAAGCAACAGTGACGCCTACAGAAGAGATTTTAGAGGCGACTAAAGACTTTTGGAAATGACACTTTGGCTTGATAATCTGCCAGAATCTGATATAATGTAGGTAATTTCTGGAGGTGATAGTATGCATTATAAAAGAATTGAATTAAAAGTTACAAATCAAAGTATCCATGAGCGCAAGATCTTTCAAGGTGTTAAGATTTTCAGTCGTAGCAAGTTGTCCAAAGATCAGAAAAGTATTCTAACACAGAAGCTTTACCTGACACCGAAGCAGAATATCGTTTACTATCAGCGAACAGATGTCAACTATGACCAGAACTGGCATCATCATAAGGACTATTATGAATTAGCTTATGGTCAAATGGATAGAGAGACGGTTTTTAAGGTTTGCCAAGATTTTGACGAACTAAGCCCTTTTCTGGAAAATGAGCTGCTGGAGAAGCTAAAAGAAAAGCAGTCTGCAGGCAAATTTTTTGAAAAATTAGATATATAAAAATCCGGCTGCTTTTATAAGCAGTCGGATTTATTCTAGTTTGATAGTGCTTAAACAATACCTTGTGCAATCATAGCCTTGGCTACATTTTCAAAGGCAGCGATATTTGCACCTGCAAGGTAAGCAGTACCGAGTCCGTATGTTTCAGCAGTTGTTTTAGCTGTGTTGAGGATCTTGATCCTGATGTCTTCAAGTCGACCAGAGTATACTAATATCTATTCATCTGATGAGAGGGATTTTATCATCCAGATATTCATAGCTGGGTGGCCGGCGGCGTTAGAAAGTGGTTCTTGCAGTGATGTGAAACCATAGTGTTGATAGATGACCACAGCAGTAGCCAGTTCAGTAGAGGTTTCTAGATAAAGCTGTTCATAACCAGCCAGACGGGCTTCCTGGAATATCCGCTTTATCAACCTACTGGAATAACCTTTGCCACGGCTATTTTTAGTGACATACAGTTTTTGTAATTCAGCAATCTTATCAGACACAGGTGCAAAGCCACCACAGCCAACCAGCTGACCTTCATCTTCCAGAATAAAGTAAGCTGCTCTCTCTTGCTGTTGATAGTAGTCGGCCAAATGATCTAGATGAGAATCAAAGTAGACAGTTCCTGGTTTGTCAAGCCCGAATTCTTCAAGACTAGCTCGAATGAGCTGCGCTACAGCTGGATTATCTCTTACTTCCATTGGCCGTAAGTTCATCATTTGTCCTCCGATAAGATGTATTGACTAATTAAACAATACCTTGGGCAATCATAGCGTTTGCTACGTTTTCGAAGGCAGCGATATTTGCTCCTGCAAGGTAGTCGGTACCAAGTCCGTATGTTTCAGCAGTTGTTTTAGCTGTATTGAAGATGTTGGTCATGATGTCTTTGAGGCGTCCATCAACTTCTTCACGGGTCCATGAAAGGCGAAGGCTGTTTTGGCTCATTTCAAGCGCTGATACAGCTACACCACCAGCGTTAGCGGCTTTGGCAGGTCCGTAAAGGATTCCGTTTTCTTTGTAGACTTTAATCGCATCAAGGTCGCTCGGCATGTTAGCACCTTCAGATACGCAGATAACTCCTTGAGCAACCAAACGTTTAGCTGCTTCACCGTTGATTTCGTTTTGAGTCGCACATGGAAGAGCGATGTCGTAGTTTCCAGCGTAAGTCCATACAGAACCTTCATGGTATGTAGCAGTTGCTTTCTCAGCTGCATACTCAGTTAAACGAGCACGGCGTTTTTCTTTAACATCAACCAAAAGATCGAAGTCAATACCATTTTCGTCGATGACGTAACCGTTTGAGTCAGATACAGAGATGACAGTAGCGCCGAGTTCAGTTGCTTTTTGAAGAGCATATTGAGCTACGTTACCAGAACCTGAAATAACCACTTTCTTACCAGCAAAACTGTTACCATTAGCTTTGAGCATTTCTTCAGTATAGTAAACCAAACCATAACCAGTTGCTTCTGGACGAATCAAGCTACCACCAAATCCAAGAGGTTTACCAGTCAAGACACCCGCATCAAATTGGTTAAGACGTTTGTATTGTCCGTAAAGGTAACCAATTTCACGTCCTCCAACACCGATATCGCCAGCTGGGACGTCAAGAGATGGTCCGATGTATTTTTGCAATTCTGTCATAAAGCTTTGGCAGAAGCGCATCACTTCAGCATCAGTCTTCCCTTTAGGATCGAAGTCTGATCCCCCTTTACCTCCACCGATTGGAAGTCCAGTTAAGACGTTTTTAAAGATTTGTTCGAAGCCGAGGAATTTCAAGATCCCTTGGTTTACAGTTGGGTGGAAACGAAGTCCGCCTTTATATGGTCCAACAGCTGAGTTGAATTGAACACGGTAACCACGGTTGACTTGGACTTTGCCTTCACGGTCAACCCAAGGAACACGGAAAGAAATTACGCGCTCAGGCTCAGTGATACGTGCCAAGATGTTTTCTTCGATATACTCAGGATGTTTTTCAAATACAGGTTCCAAAGTGCTGAAGAATTCTTCAATCGCCTGGAGAAATTCAGCCTCATGCCCGTTACGAGCTTTCACAGTTGCAAACACGCTTTGGATATAGTCTTTAGCAGATGTCATATCGTTCTCCTTTTTGTTGTTATATTTTATTACATGAGCCATTATAGCAGAATTTTTTTTGAGTGTAAAGAAAAAAACAGAAATTTTCTAAAAATTCTTTCAATTTACAAAACCGAACGTTTTATATAGAAATTAGTTTCTCAAAGAGAAAATCTTAAAGTATGGTATAATATTAGAAATAAAAGGAATCTGGAGGATCAGAATCATGGTATCAACGAAAACACAAATAGCTGGCTTTGAGTTTGACAATTGCTTGATGAATGCAGCGGGTGTGGCTTGTATGACGATAGAAGAGCTTGAAGGGGTCAAAAACTCAGCAGCGGGTACTTTTGTCACGAAGACAGCGACCTTGGACTTTCGTCAGGGCAATCCTGAGCCACGCTACCAGGATGTTCCACTTGGTTCCATCAACTCCATGGGCTTACCAAATAATGGTTTAGACTACTATCTGAACTATCTTTTGGACTTGCAGGAAAAAGAGCCAAACCGTACTTTCTTCCTTTCCCTAGTCGGCATGTCTCCAGAAGAAACACATACCATCTTGAAAAAAGTTCAAGAGAGTGAATTCAAAGGACTGACAGAGCTTAATCTCTCTTGTCCAAATGTTCCAGGAAAACCTCAGATTGCCTATGATTTTGAGACAACTGACCGTATTTTGGCAGAAGTCTTTGCCTACTTTACCAAACCTCTTGGGATCAAATTGCCACCATATTTTGATATTGTTCACTTTGACCAAGCGGCTGCTATTTTCAACAAATATCCGCTCAAGTTTGTTAACTGTGTTAACTCTATCGGAAATGGCCTTTATATAGAAGACGAGTCGGTCGTGATTCGTCCTAAACATGGTTTTGGTGGCATTGGTGGAGAGTATATCAAACCGACCGCTCTTGCTAATGTGCACGCCTTTTACCAACGTCTCAATCCGCAAATCCAAATCATCGGAACGGGTGGTGTTCTAACGGGTCGTGATGCCTTTGAACATATCCTCTGCGGTGCGAGTATGGTGCAAGTAGGGACCACTCTTCACAAAGAAGGTATCAGTGCTTTTGAACGCATTACAAATGAACTGAAAGCTATTATGGCGGAAAAAGGGTACGAGAACCTAGAAGATTTCCGTGGGAAATTGCGCTATATTGATTAAGTTTAATAAAAAATCAGAAGAAAGGAGAGAAGATGCTAGCCATAGAAGAGAGTCAAAAGGTATCTCTATCAAATTTATCTAGCTTGATTCTATTTACAGGGACAGACCAGGGCCAGTTTGAAGTTATGAAGAGTCAAGTGTTGAAGCAGATTGGTTATGATCCAGCTGATCTCAATTTTGCTTACTTTGATATGAAAGAAGTAGCCTATAAAGACTTAGAGTTGGAGTTGGTCAGTCTCCCTTTCTTTGCGGATGAGAAAATCGTGATATTAGACCATTTTGTCGATATTACAACAGCCAAGAAACGTTTTTTAACAGATGATGAGCTCAAGTCGTTTGAAGAATACCTTGACAACCCTTCACCAACGACTAAACTCTTGATTTTTGCGGAAGGAAAGTTGGATAGCAAAAGACGGTTGGTCAAATTGCTCAAACGAGATGCGACTGTCTTTGATGCTATTGAACCCAAGGAACAAGAACTCCGCCAGTATTTCCAAAAATGGAGTCAGACACAAGGTCTTCAGTTTGTGGGACAATCCTTTGAAAATCTACTCATCAAGTCTGGTTTTCAATTTAGTGAAATCCAGAAAAATCTCTTTTTTTTGCAGTCTTATAAGTCCTACGGCGTGATTGAGGAGAAGGATATTGTCGAGGCTATTCCAAAGACTCTGCAGGACAATATTTTTGATTTGACTCAACTTATTTTAGTTAAGAAGATTGACCTGGCCCGTGACCTGGTTAGAGACTTGACCTTGCAAGGGGAGGATGAGATCAAGCTCATAGCTGTCATGTTAGGACAGTTTCGTACCTTTACCCAAGTGAAGATTTTATCAGAGACTGGTCAGACGGAATCGCAGATTGCAAGCAGTCTGGGAACTTATTTGGGGCGCAATCCTAATCCTTATCAAATCAAGTTTGCATTGAGAGATTCGAGAGGGATTTCCATTGCCTTTCTCAAGCGAGCGATTTCTTATTTGATTGAAACAGACTACCAGATTAAGACAGGTGTCTATGAAAAAGGGTACCTGTTTGAAAAGGCACTTTTGCAGATCGCGGCAGAAGCAAATTGAGCAAAAAACTTGAAAAAAGAGGATGATTGCGTTATCATTTTCATATAGAAAGAAAAAGAGGTATTACAGATGGCTATTATCTTACCAGACCTTCCATACGCATACGACGCTTTGGAACCATACATCGATGCAGAAACAATGCACTTGCACCATGACAAACACCACCAAACTTATGTCAACAATGCAAATGCAGCGCTTGAAAAACACCCTGAAATCGGTGAAGATCTTGAAGCTTTGCTTGCTAATGTAGAATCTATCCCAGCTGATATCCGTCAAGCACTTATCAACAATGGTGGTGGACACTTGAACCACGCTCTTTTCTGGGAATTGATGACTCCTGAAAAGACTGCTCCTTCAGCAGAACTTGCAGCAGCAATCGATGCAACATTTGGTTCATTTGAAGAATTCCAAGCAGCCTTTACAGCAGCAGCTACAACTCGCTTTGGTTCTGGCTGGGCATGGTTGGTTGTCAACAAAGAAGGGAAGCTTGAAGTAACTTCAACAGCAAACCAAGATACACCAATCTCAGAAGGTAAAAAACCAATCTTGGGCTTGGACGTTTGGGAACATGCTTACTACGTGAAATACCGCAACGTGCGTCCTGACTACATCAAAGCTTTCTTCTCAGTCATCAACTGGAACAAAGTAGATGAGCTTTACGCAGCAGCTAAATAAAAAATATGGAGGGAAGAGTCAATCTTCTCTTTTTAAGGTTATAAAGCAGAAGTCTGACAAAATCGTCAGACTTTTTTCATTTTTATGAGAAACGTGCTAACTGTTAGAAATTATGGTAAAATAGAGTGTTAAGTAATCGTGGAAAAGGAAGACTATGCGTAAAGAAATTGCACCTGAATTATACAACTATAACAAGTTTCCTGGCCCAGAATTTCATGTAAATGGGGATAAGGTTGAGACTGAAGGGATTGCTTTTACCTTGGTTGAAAATATCAAGGATGCCTTCGATGTGACAGTCTTTAATCAACGCTTTTCAGAAGTGTTGACCAAGTTTGATTATGTCGTGGGGGACTGGAGCAATGAACAGCTCCGTCTACGTGGCTTTTATAAAGACGACCGAACAGAGGAAAAAATTGAAAAAATCAGTCGCTTACAGGATTATCTTTTAGAGTATTGTAGTTATGGTTGTGCTTATTTTGTCCTAGAAAACCAAGCACCGAAACGGGCTTCATTTGACAAAAAAATGCGTAAAAAGGATGAGGAAAACCTTCCTAGAAGAGGCAAGAAACCTTCGCAAAACAAGAGAAAACCAAATACGGATAAGCGAAATAGACGTCGTCATAAGGACCAAAAGTCTCAGAAAGAGGACAAGGGACAGCGCCATTTTGTCATTCGTCAGAAATAGATAGAGAATAAGGAGAAGAGATGAAACCGTCTATTTATAGTTTAACACGTCAAACCATGCAGGAATGGGTATTGGAGCAGGGAGAAAAGAAATTCCGTGCAGATCAAATCTGGGAATGGCTCTATCGTAAACGTGTGCAGTCATTTGAAGAAATGACCAATCTTTCAAAAGATTTGATTGCTAAGCTCAATGACCAGTTTGTGGTCAATCCCTTGAAACAACGGATTGTACAAGAGTCAACTGACGGTACTGTTAAGTATCTTTTCGAGTTGCCAGATGGCATGTTGATTGAGACAGTGCTCATGCGTCAACACTACGGTTTGTCAGTCTGTGTGACCACTCAGGTTGGCTGTAATATTGGTTGTACCTTCTGTGCGTCAGGCTTGATTAAAAAGCAACGTGATCTTAATAACGGGGAAATCGTAGCGCAGATTATGCTGGTTCAGAAATACTTTGATGAGCGTGGTCAGGACGAACGTGTCAGCCATATCGTTGTCATGGGAATTGGTGAACCATTTGATAACTACAACAATGTTTTGAATTTTGTCCGTACCATCAATGATGACAAGGGGATGGCTATCGGTGCTCGTCACATCACGGTTTCAACCTCAGGTTTGGCCCATAAAATTCGTGACTTTGCTAATGAAGGCGTACAGGTCAATCTGGCTGTTTCCCTTCACGCACCCAATAATGAATTGCGCTCAAGCATCATGAAGATTAACCGTGCCTTTCCGATTGAAAAGCTCTTTGCAGCTATTGAGTACTATATCGAAACAACCAATCGCCGTGTGACCTTTGAATATATCATGCTCAATGAAGTCAACGATGGTGTTGAACAAGCCTTGGAGTTGGCTGAATTGCTCAAAAATATCAAGAAATTGTCATACGTCAACTTGATTCCCTATAACCCAGTTAGTGAACATGACCAATATAGCCGTAGTCCCAAAGAGCGCGTGATGGCCTTCTACGATACCCTCAAGAAAAAAGGGGTCAACTGTGTTGTCCGTCAAGAGCATGGTACAGATATTGATGCAGCTTGTGGACAATTACGCTCCAATACAATGAAACGTGATCGCCAGAAGGCAGTCGCAGCGGTAAATCCATAAAATGACTAGAAAAAGCGAATTAATTTTAAGATTGGGAGTGGCTGTTTACGGCCTATGCATTGTCTGTTTTTGCTTTACTCCCCAGCCTCAACTTCCTACAGGAGTGGAAACTCCAGGTATTCAAACTTTTGGACGCCTGGTTTTTCTTTTAACTCCCTTAAACTCCCTTTGGAATCTGGGTGAAGTGACCAGTTTGGGACAAGTCCTTTGGATCTTTTTGCAGAACATTTTGAATGTCTTCTTGCTTTTCCCACTGGTCTTTCAACTGATCTATCTCTGTCCAAATTTACGACAAACGAAAAAAATCATCCTTCTCAGTTTTCTACTGAGTCTAGGAATTGAGTGCACGCAACTAGTTTTAGATTTTTTATTCGACTTTAATCGGGTCTTTGAGATTGATGATTTGTGGACCAATACCCTGGGAGGCTATCTGGCTTGGGTTCTCTATAAAGGACTGCATAAAAATAAGATAAGGAATTAGAATGAGTATTTTAGAAGTTAAAAATTTAAGTCACGGTTTTGGTGACCGTGCAATTTTTGAAGATGTGTCCTTCCGTCTCCTAAAGGGAGAGCACATCGGTCTTGTCGGTGCCAATGGTGAAGGAAAATCAACCTTTATGAGTATCGTGACTGGTAAGATGTTACCAGATGAAGGGAAGGTGGAGTGGTCCAAATACGTGACTGCTGGCTATCTGGATCAGCACGCTGTGCTAAAGGAAGGTCAAACCGTGCGTGATGTCTTGCGTACAGCCTTTGATGAGCTATTTAAAGCAGAAGCTCGTATCAATGACCTCTATATGGAAATGGCAGAAGACGGGGCGGATATTGATGCGCTGATGGAAGAAGTAGGAGAGCTCCAAGACCGTTTGGAGAGTCGAGATTTCTATACTTTGGATGCTAAGATTGATGAAGTAGCGCGTGCTCTCGGTGTCATGGACTATGGCATGGATACAGATGTAACCTCTTTGTCAGGTGGACAAAGAACCAAGGTGCTTTTGGCTAAACTCCTCCTTGAAAAACCAGATATTTTGTTGCTTGACGAGCCAACCAACTACTTGGATGCTGAACACATTGACTGGCTCAAGCGTTATCTTCAAAACTATGAGAATGCCTTTGTCCTTATTTCGCATGATATTCCTTTCCTCAACGACGTAATCAATATCGTCTATCATGTTGAAAATCAACAGTTAACGCGTTACTCTGGTGACTACTACCAGTTCCAAGAAGTCTATGCTATGAAGAAATCTCAGTTGGAAGCAGCCTATGAACGTCAGCAGAAAGAGATAGCGGACCTCAAGGACTTTGTCGCTCGAAACAAAGCGCGTGTTGCAACGCGTAATATGGCCATGTCCCGTCAAAAGAAACTCGACAAGATGGATATCATTGAACTCCAAAGCGAGAAACCAAAGCCATCCTTTGATTTCAAACCAGCTCGTACACCTGGGCGCTTTATCTTCCAAGCCAAGGACTTGCAGATTGGTTATGACCGTCCTCTTACCAAGCCCTTAAATCTCACTTTTGAACGCAATCAAAAGGTTGCTATTATCGGTGCAAATGGTATTGGGAAAACAACTCTCTTGAAGTCTCTCTTGGGTATTATCCCACCAATCGCTGGAGAAGTCGAACGAGGTGACTACCTAGAACTTGGTTACTTTGAACAGGAAGTAGAAGGAGGCAATCGTCAAACACCACTAGAGGCCGTCTGGAATGCCTTTCCTGCCCTTAACCAAGCAGAGGTCCGTGCAGCCCTTGCTCGTTGTGGTTTGACAACCAAGCACATCGAAAGTCAGATTCAGGTCTTGTCAGGTGGGGAACAGGCCAAGGTGCGTTTCTGTCTCTTGATGAACCGTGAAAACAACGTCTTAGTGCTGGACGAGCCGACCAACCACTTGGATGTAGATGCCAAGGAAGAACTCAAGCGGGCGCTTAAAGAATACAAAGGAAGCATTCTTATGGTTTGCCACGAACCAGACTTTTATGAAGGCTGGATGGACCAAATCTGGGACTTTAACAAGCTAACTTAAAGCCGCTAAAAAGGCCAAGTCGAAATGACTTGGCTTTTTTGACTAGTAATTTAAATAGTTTTCAACTTCAGATTTCTCAATTTCTTTACCATAGTGGCAAATCGGACAAGAAACGAAGTAACTTTCACCATAAGGAAAAAGTGGAATCCAGTAGAGGGTGAACTTGCGTCCAGTTTCTACAATTTCCCAAGTGTCAACATTGTTACAGTGACCACATTCGATCGCTGTTTGCGTATGTCCCAAATCTTTCTGATAACCTTTAGAACCCCAAAATAAAATCATGTCATCGTCCCCTTATCTGTTGATGGCTTATTTTTTACTGAAGTCGTAGTCTTTCACCACTTCGATACTATCAATGGTGATAGCGGTAGTTGGTTTATCTTTTTCATCTTTTTCAGCCTTGGCAATCTTGTCGACAACATCCATGCCCTCGATGACTTGACCAAAGACAGGGTGTTTGCCGTCTAGACTTGGATTTCCACCCTCTTTATAGGCTTCGATGATTTTCTTTGGATACTTGCTAGTAGGGAGTTTAGCTGAAATATCTGTCGAGTTTTGGTTGATGAAGAATTGGCTACCGTTGGTATTTGGTTGACCAGTGTTAGCCATAGCAAGTGCTCCTCGGATATTGTATAGGTAAGGAGAGATTTCATTTTTAAAACCAGTTCCCTTGTCCTTTGTTTTATCCTTATCATGCCAGATAGATTGGCCACCTGTACCATCTCCCTTAGGATCTCCAGTTTGGACCATAAATCCATCAATGACACGGTGGAAGGTGATGCCGTTATAGTAGCCTTCTTTAGCGTGAGTAAGGAAGTTTTCAACCGCGAGTGGTGCTAGTTTTGGAAAGAGTTTGATGCGGATATCGCCTTGATTTGTATGTAAAATGACCTCGGCTTCATCTTCGGCAACTTCTTTAGAAAGTTGAGGGAAGTTGGCATTGTCATTGGTCAATGCGTCATTCAAATCTTTGGCAGCCTGAGCAGCTGCTTTTGAGCTTTCTTCAGCTGAGATGCTGGAGTCGACATATTCATCACCACGGAGACCGCGTTGGATACTAGTACATCCAGCAAGGGCTACCGTTGATAGTAAAAGAAGGGTTGCTAGTTTTTTCATTGTTAACCTCTCAAAAATTCATTTCTACCATTGTACCTTAAAAGGAGTTTGATTTCAAATGTAAAAGATTTTACTAAAAATTTCTAGTAGTAAAAAAATTAAAACTCTGTCAAGTTTTTTTCTTGACACCTGTCAGAAATCTGCTATAATAGAACATGTGCTAAATAGCTCAGCTATTTCACCGAAATAAAAAATAAGAAAAGAGACATTAAAAAAATGGCAGTTAAAATCCGTTTGACTCGTATGGGTTCTAAGAAAAAACCTTTCTACCGTATCAACGTAGCAGACTCACGTTCACCACGTGATGGACGTTTCATCGAAACAGTTGGGACTTACAACCCACTTGTTGCTGAAAACCAAGTAACTTTGAAAGAAGACCGCATTCTTGCATGGTTGGCTGATGGAGCTCAACCTTCAGATACAGTTCGCAACATCCTTTCAAAAGAAGGCGTATTGAAAAAATTCCACGATTCTAAATTCTCAAAATAAGTTTAAAGTAGGTTGACAGATGGATACGATTGAAAATCTCATTATTGCGATTGTGAAACCTTTGATTTCACAACCTGATGCCTTAACTATCAAGATTGAAGACACACCAGAGTTTTTGGAGTATCACTTGGATCTTGACCAAAGCGATGTCGGTCGTGTTATCGGTCGTAAGGGTCGCACTATCTCAGCGATAAGAACGATTGTCTACTCTGTCCCAACTGAAGACAAAAAAGTAAGAATCGTTATCGATGAAAAATAAAAAAGCGGGACTGAAGTCTCGCTTTTTTTGCAAGGAGCAGGATATGTTTTCTTGTTATTTTATGGTTTGGAAAAATTTATGAAATATTGGAATACAAATAAATATAAAAACAAAATTAATACTGTTGAATTTTATAAACATTTATATGATGCTCAAGATGCCAATGACTACATTAAATTGTTGAAATTATCTGGGGTTTTTACAAGTGGAAATTCTAGTAATGGTACTAAACTTATAGCTAAATATATTTTAGTGAAGAAATTTTATATATTGAATGAACAGATTGTAAATAAATTTCTATTTGAGATTTCAATCTTGAATCAACTTTATGAGATGATTCAGATTGAAAAAAAATCTCTTTTAGATAGCAAAAAGAAAAATATTCTACAATCATCATTATACTACGCACAAGCATACTATGAATTTTTTAAGAATGGTAACAACAGGCTTACAGATTTAAGTGATGGAATTGAAGAAATTTGGTTAAGATTAGGAGATGTTTTAAAAGATTCACTTCGAAAAAAGACAGTCTTTAAATGGGAAAAAGGCGCTAGTTTAACTCAGTCAGAAATTGAAAATATTTTTTCTATTTTTAGTCGCTTAAATATTTTTAGTTTAGTAATTGACTTATGGACATACAGTGACATTGAATTTAAGATTTATGATAACGAAATTCATATTAAAGAGATAGGTGATTTTAGTATAAAACGATTATATGCTTTAGCAACTTATTTAGATTTAAAAGATTTTAGAGCTCTTTTGGCTAGAAAACCCAATCTTGATTTTGATACTAAATTAGAAAAATTTGATGAAAAACGAAGTTTATATAAATTATTAGAGAAGCAGGTTAAAGAATATTTTTATACTAAAAATTTTGAAGAAGAATATGATGGTATTAAACTAAGACAGTGGATGGATGCTTATTGGCTTTTATACGAATTATGCTTCGAATCCGATGAAAGAATTGTAGTAATTTCAAAGAACAAATTAAGAGAGCTATTTTTTGATAAAGGGCTGCCAGAATACTTGCTTAAGCAACTGATTTTTAAAACTTCTTCTAGAGATTTATATGATAGTCCACTTATAGAGTTTGAAGAAGTTTATGTTCTACTATCTAGTTTGGTTTTGTATACAGATTTTTCAAGAACAATTTTATCTGTTATATCAAAAAACCAACAAAGTAAAGAGACTGGAATAAATCAAAAAGGAAGAAATTTTGAAATTCATATTAACAGCTTAGCAAAAAAACAATTTTCTAAACAGTCTGGTGGGATAAAACGGAATATTGATGGGGAGACATATGAAATTGACGGAATATTTTTTAAAGATGAGACATTAGTTATTCTAGAAGCTAAAACACAAAATCAACCAACTAATATCATTGAGTTCTATAAGAATCAAGTTGAGTTAAGTAATTACATAGAAAAATTTAAAAGAAATTCTAAATATTTTACTGAAAATGAGAAAAAAATAATTGCAAAAAAACTTGGGATATATAGTAGTGATATAAAAAGAGTGATAAATATGTTTGTGTCCAATGTTAGTCAGTATAATTCAAAACAAGATGAAGTATATATTATTGATGAGATTGATTTTTCTAATTTTATGAATAGGAGAACTCCTAAGATTCATATTAGTGAAAAAGGTAATATACACTCTATAGATATATTGCCTCAATTGTATTCTGGTGAGGCAACTGTTGAACAATTATTAAATCTTTTACAATCAAATCATAAAAGAGAATTGATTACGCAAAGAATAAAATATAGAAATATACAGTGTAACATAGGTGATAAAAAGATCTCATTAAGTTTTAAGATATTAGAAGATATCAATGATACTATTTTGTAGTTTCGATAAAATTATCTAATTATGTCAAATGTGGAAGGATTTTTGGATAACTTCCAAGAGAACTAGGAGTAATCTCTTTTCACTAATATGAAAGGTTCCTCCTAGCTTACGCTAGCTAGTAAGAAAGAATAGAGAAAGCAATGAAACCAGAGGATTATGCATGGAATGAGTTTGAACGAACTACCTATAAGACTAAAATGAATCACCTACCCAGTCCTTACAAAGTTGCCATTTGGGATGACTCTGAGAAAAGATTGGAGCTAGAACAAATACTGGATAGACTTCCTCAGAAAGAACTAGCTCGATGGGCATTAGAGAACTCGCAAGATTTCTTATCTTTAATTGATATCGGTGATGAAGGTGAGAAAAATAAAATAATTCGGCAAACTTATGAGGCTTTTGATGCACGATTGAGAAATGAGTTCTCACCTCATGAGTTGAGAAAAGCAGGTTTTGCAGCAAATCTCCTCTCTAAAAATGCCCAAAATCAAATCGCTAAGTACGCTGCCAGAGTCTTTGTACAAGCTATTTCAACAGCCCATATGAGAGGACACGCCATCGTTTCCGCGGATTATGCTATCAAAGTAAGGAATCTCCAAGAGGCAGACAAGCTAGAACTTGTAAGAAAAGAACGAGAAAAGCAGATCAGACTGGCTGAATCCTTTTTAGCTAATGTAATAGATAAACGGTGAAAGAAGGAATAAAATACCAATCCTAGAAATAGCATCTAGGATTTTACTATGCTAAAATGGAAAGACAGTCTCAAAATTTCTAGTTGATTTATCTTGAGAATAGCTACTTTTAAAGGGAGTAACAATCTATGAACGAGAAAACAAAAGCATACCTAGCGGCCTTATCCTTTTCAGCCATCATTGGTTTTTCTTTTTTATTTACAAAGATTGCTTTAGGCTATGCCAGTCCTCTCACCAACTTAGCGCATCGCTATACAATCGCTGCTCTGGTATTGGTCATCCTTCATCAAACAAAACTTATCAATGTGAGTTTAAGCAGAAAAGATATTCTTTCTATTCTGCCTATGAGTCTTTTCTATCCAATCCTCTTTTTTATTTTCCAATCCTTTGCTTTACAGTATATATCGTCTTCTGAAGCGGGAATTTTACAAGCGCTTGTCCCGATTTTTACTCTCCTTTTGGCATCGGTCTTTCTCAAGGAGAAGACAAGTTTGCTGCAAAAGTTCTTTTTAATTTTATCCGTAGCAGGAGTAGTTTTCATCTTCCTTAGTAAAGGAGCAAACTTTAGCACTGAAACTGCTAGCTTGGACTTTCTCTTGATGTTGGGATCTGTTCTTGCCAATGCGATAAACAATATTCTCAGCAAGGCTAAAGGAGGTCGCTATCGGGCCATGGATATGACAGCTGTTGTTATATTTGTTGGCTTCGTCACCTTTAATACGCTGAGTCTGACCTCTCACTATCTAGAGGGGAACATATTAGCTTACTTTGCGCCGTTTGGACAGCTGCCCTATCTGCTTTCCATACTCTATTTGGGAATTTTAGCATCTATCGTGACTGGTAGTCTTTCTATCTATGCTATCGTTCGCCTCGGCGCATCAACCGTCAGTGTCTTTGGCAATCTTGGAACAGTTTTGACCATTCTAGCTGGGGCTCTTATCCTCCACGAACCAATTTATAGTTACCATGTGATAGGAGCTGCTCTGATTATTGCTGGAATTTTAGGCATGAATCTGATGAGAAAAAAGTAAAGATTGCTTAGCAGTCTTTTTCTTTATCTAAATGATGCAGAAAATTCAAAATTTTTAATGAAACTAAGTTTAGAAAACCATGATTTTAATATAACATGATAAAATAGATACAAAGAATGATATCAGGATAAAGAGGAGCGAATGTAGAAATGAAGCAAAATGATATAGCTGAAGCTATTGCTTTTTATAATAGAGAATCTGAGGTGTTGGAACGTCACCTTATAGCGGTCGTAGATTGTGATTTGGTTGTTTATCATCGTCCTGGAAGCGCACGCAAAGGGCATATTATTTTTTATCATGGAGCTTGTGGACGCAGTCAGATGTGGGCTCACCAGTATGATGCTTTTGATGGATTTGACCTTTACTTTGTAAATGTTAGAGGGCAGGGTGAATCACCTATGAAAGTTGGGCTACCCGACTTGGAAGGCGCTATTCAAGATGTAGATGCCATTTTGTCCTATTTTAAGCTGGATAAGGTGATATTGGTTGGTCATTCTTGGGGAGGAAATCCACTTCAAGAGTATACCTATCGCCATCCAGAAAGAGTCCTAGCCTTGGTCATGGTAGATAGTTGGGGACAGCATCGATACCTATCAGAGAAAGAAAGAGGTCGAATCAAATATAGTTCTCTTATGTACAAAACGATTCCTTGGAAGGTGATTGCTGATAAAAACTCAAAAATGTGTACTGATAACCCTATCACAAGAGAATTGGTCAAGACAGCCATTATAGAAACTGGGCGAGATGTTTTCTTGAACCTTGGAATCACAGGGTTCTTGGCAGTCCATGAGATAGAAGGATATAAAGGAAATCCTCCCATGCTATTAGTAAGAGGGGAAAACGATTTTCCCAAACACCTAAAAATAATCTATGATGGTATTATTGCCTTAAATCCCAATGCGCGTCAAGTAACGATTTCAGATAGCAAACACCAACCGATGAATGACCATTCTAAAGAGTTTAATCAGATAGTTGGTGAATTTTTTGAAGAAGTAGTAGCCTTGTAAGATAGGACCTATCCAACTTGTGAAAATCCCTGGAACGTGATAAAATAAAGGATAGAAATAGATACAGGAGACAAGATGAACTACTTTAATGTTGGGAAAATCGTTAATACGCAGGGTTTACAGGGTGAGATGCGAGTCTTGTCTGTGACGGATTTTGCCGAGGAACGATTTAAAAAGGGAGCAGAGCTGGCTTTATTTGATGAAAACGATCAGTTTGTCCAAACAGTGACCATCGCAAGTCACCGCAAGCATAAGAACTTTGACATTATCAAATTCAAAGACATGTACCATATCAATGCGATTGAAAAGTACAAGGGTTATAGTCTCAAGGTCGCTGAGGAAGATTTGAATGATTTAGATGATGGTGAATTCTACTATCACGAGATTATTGGTTTGGATGTTTACGAGGGAGATAACTTGATAGGAACCGTCAAGGAAATCCTACAACCGGGAGCCAATGATGTCTGGGTGGTAAAGCGAAAAGGTAAGCGAGATTTGCTTTTACCTTACATTCCGCCAGTAGTTCTCAATGTTGATATTCCAAACAAGCGGGTCGAAGTGGAAATCTTAGAAGGACTAGACGATGAAGATTGATATTTTAACCCTCTTTCCAGAGATGTTTTCTCCGCTGGAACACTCGATCGTTGGGAAGGCTCGAGAAAAAGGGCTCTTGGATATCCAGTACCATAATTTCAGAGAATACGCTGAAAAAGCCCGTCATGTTGACGATGAGCCCTACGGAGGCGGTCAAGGAATGTTGCTCCGTGCCCAACCTATTTTCGATGCCTTTGATGCTATTGAAAAGAAAAATCCCCGTGTCATTCTTCTTGATCCTGCTGGAAAACAGTTCGATCAAGCTTACGCTGAGGATTTGGCTCAGGAAGAGGAACTGATCTTTATCTGTGGTCACTATGAAGGGTATGACGAGCGCATCAAGACCTTGGTAACCGATGAAATTTCCCTAGGAGACTATGTTTTGACTGGTGGTGAATTGGCGGCCATGACCATGATTGATGCGACCGTGCGCTTGATACCAGAAGTGATTGGTAAGGAGTCCAGTCACCAGGATGATAGCTTTTCTTCAGGTCTTCTCGAATATCCTCAGTATACACGCCCTTATGACTATCGAGGCATGGTCGTTCCAGATGTGCTCATGAGTGGACATCATGAGAAGATTCGCCAGTGGCGACTTTACGAAAGTCTAAAGAAAACTTACCAGCGCAGACCTGACTTGCTAGAAAACTATCAACTGACAGCCGAAAAAGAAAAGATGCTGGCTGAAATCAAAGAAAACAAAGAATAAAGGAGAACCTTATGCAAGTAATCAAACGTAATGGAGAAATTGCTGAATTTGATCCAGATAAAATTTACCAAGCTGTCCTAAAAGCAGCTCAAACAGTTTATGTTTTGACTGATGACTTACGTCAAAACTTAGCTCAAGTTACTAAAAAAGTCGTTTTGGACTTGGAAGAAGCAAAAGTAGAACGTGCTACTATCAGCATGATCCAATCAATGGTTGAGCACCGCTTACTTGGAGCTGGTTACATCACAATTGCAGAACACTATATCTCTTATCGTTTGCAACGCGATTTGGAGAGAAGTGGTTATGGCGACCATATCGCCGTTCACCTTCATTTTGAACAAATCCGTTAAGAAAAAGAGTGGGATGCAAAGAACATCTCACTCTTTCTTAAATAGGCTTTTCTGAGCTTTTTGTACAGTTGAGGGAACGAAACGAAGTCGTTTAATATCACTGATACGAATGATTCGGGTCACGTTTTTTGAAAAATTTTTGACGATGATTTGTTGGCGGTTAGCATCGTGTTTGACAATATCACCCGTAAAACTTGTCTCAGCAAGTATGACATGAATAGCCGACTTTTTCTGGATGGCTTGTTCAATCATAGCAGTGAGGGAGTTGTCCTCGATTTGAGGATGATCATCATTCCCATTGAGAAAACCATGTAGTTTATCTAGAACTAGTTTGAATGTCTGTCTCATAGAATCCTCCCTTCTTATATATCCACATTATATAAAATTTTCTTAAAAACCACAAGATTTTTACGAATAGACTATAGAAAGCATATCACATAAAGGAGTTAAAATGGCAGAATTTACATTTGAAATCGAAGAACACTTGCTCACCTTGTCTGAAAATGACAAAGGATGGACAAAAGAACTAAATAGAGTTAGCTTTAATGGAGCACCCGCAAAGTTTGATATTCGTTCTTGGAGCCCAGACCATACTAAAATGGGCAAAGGAATCACGCTTTCCAATGAAGAATTTCAGGTAATGGTCGATGCCTTTAAAGGGGGACAATAAAAAGAATCTTGAGTATAACTCAAGATTCTTTTTTTAGGACACAATATAGTCACAGAGAGAAGTCTTAGCCAATTGAATGAAAGTCTCTCTATACTCTTCAGGTGGCATTGGATTATCTTTACGAATCCAGACTTCAATAAAAGAGATGGCCATGGTCGTAATGATATAAGCGATGTCCTCTTTATTAAAATTATATTTCAGTTGGTAATTGACATTCTTTAGTACCCACTCTGAGTATGTTCCACGCAGAAATTCCTTCCAACATGGGTCGGCTTGTGTGGTATACAAGGTGTTAATAACTTCCCTTTTTTCGTATATGAGAGGAAGTATATGGTCTGCTAAAAAGCTGATAGGATCTCCATCATTGCTAGGGCAGTACTTATTAAAGACGTTAAAAATGTGTTGATTGGTCTCTTCGTGAATGTATTCGATAATATCTTCAAAGTTGTTAAAATGCTTTTGATAAATCGCTTGTCGTGAAATACCAGCTTCAGCAGCAATTTCAGTCATTGTAAAGGAACTACGCTGAGGATTTTTCTTAGCTAGTGTGATGAGAGCTCTAATGATTAGCTCACGAGTATTCTTTGCCATAGAATTACCTTTCTACTTATAATTATTTACAGTTATTTTTGAATGAAGAAAAATCAGAATGTTCAAGTTAATATAAACAATCAATGAACATTAAATTTTCTGAATCTTTTAGGTAGCTCTATTGTATCACAAATAATTTATAAAATATAGCTCAATCATTGAAAATGCGTTTTCTGAAAAGTATACAATTGCTAAGAATCCAAAATCAATGGAAGCTTATTTGGTTTGAATCAATTAGAATACTTTTCTACTTTGCATATCGTGAATAGCTGTAATTTGAAGAATAAAACGATTAATATTCATACCGGTATAAGAATAGTCAAGTAGCTAAATAGTGTACAGTTGATTCTTAGAAAGGAAATAGTCCAGAACAATTGTTCTGGACTATTTTTTTATCTTGAAAAATATGGAAGACTTTTTAATCGTTCGAGTAGGGGACGACTAATGAAACTAATGGCAATAATCTTACCAAGATCAGGGAGGATAAAGGGAAGGACACCGACAGCTAGTGCCTTATCAAATGGCATCCCGGCAAGGAAGTGGAGGCTGAGAATACCTCCGACAAAGACGAGGGAGTCACCCAAGAGGTTGGCTAGGAAAATGCGAATGTAGCCACTTTTTTGATGGATGAGATAAGATGTAAGTCCAGCATAGACAAGGTCGAACCAAAGATAGCCTGCACTTGGGCCGACTAAAACGTGAAATCCAGCTCCTCCCCCTGCAAAAACAGGTAAACCAATGGCACCCAGCAAGAGATAGAGAGCTACAGATAGAACAGCTTCTCTGGGTCTAAAAACAGTAGCAATCAGACCAATCGCAAAGTTTTGCAAAGTGAAAGGTACAGGACCGATAGGGAGACTGATTTGTGCCAATACAGCGATGAGAGCAGCACCGATAGCAGGGATAGCATAGATATGAGCTTTTTTCAAAACTGTTAACCTCTTTTCAAAATTATAGTAACTATTATACTAATTTAGAAAGAAAAGTCAACCTATTTATGAAATCAAGGTAACAATTTTGTAACGGCCGATTTTACAAGTAAAAAGAGACCACATGTGGTCTCTTGCGATAATTAGCGCATGGTCACAAATTCTTCTGAAGCGGTTGGGTGGATAGCTACTGTAGCATCAAAGTCTGCCTTGGTTGCTCCCATCTTAATAGCAACAGCGAATCCTTGAATCATCTCATCCACTCCGTAACCAAGTCCGTGAAGTCCAACAACTTTTTCGTCTGCACCGGCAGTGATGAGTTTGAAGCGAGACTCTTGACGATGGCTTGTAACGGCAGAGTACATAGATGCAAAGCTTGACTTGTAGACTTTGATGTTATCTTGGCCGTATTCTTTGATGGCTTGATCCTCAGTTAAACCAACCGTTCCGATTGCTGGATGGGAGAAGACAACAGTAGGGATAGTCGTGTAGTCCATCTTGGCATTTGTTTTCCCGTTGAAGAGGCGTTCAGATAGGGTACGTCCTGCCTTGATGGCTACCGGGGTCAGTTCCTTCTCACCAGTAACATCTCCAAGAGCATAGATGCCATCTACAACTGTATTTTGGTATTCATCTACTTGGATAAATCCACGTTGGTTGAGTGTGACGCCAGCCTTTTCTATCTCCAGACCGTCTACATTTGGACGGCGACCGGTAGCCCAGATAACTTGGCTGGCAGTGTGACTAGAACCGTCTTCGAAATGAATGGTAATACCTTGCTCCGTTTCTTCGAGCTTGACGGGTACCTTATGTGTGTGCAAAGGTAGACCTGTTTTTTCCATTTCATTGACAAGTCCTTCAACGATATAGCTGTCAAAACCACGCAAGGGACGATCACGACGGACAAACAAATCCGTTTTTACTCCTAGTGCGCGGAGAACACCTGCTAATTCAACCGCGATATAACCAGCTCCAAGAATCGCAACGGAGTCAGGAAGTTGCTCCCAAGCAAAGACATCGTCTGAGCTACCACCGAGTTCAGCTCCAGGGATAGTTGGGATGCTTGGACGAGCGCCAGTCGCAATCACGATATGCTTGGCACGAATCAATTCACCATTAACGCTGACGGTATGGGAATCAACGAAATGAGCACGACCTTCAATCAAATCAACACCGTTGCGCTTGAAACTTCCATCATAAGACGAGCGGGCACGATCGATGTAGGCTTCACGATTTTGACGAAGTTTTGCGAAATCAAATTGAACATCTGAACTTGTAAAACCATAGTCAGGGCCGTAGTGGTGGAAGCTTTCAGCGATTTGCGCTCCATACCACATGATTTTTTTAGGAACACAGCCGACATTGACGCAGGTTCCACCTAATTTTTTCTCTTCGATAACAGCAGCTTTAGCACCGTGTTCACCAGCTCGGTTCATAGTGGAAATACCGCCGCTTCCTCCACCGATGGCGATGATATCATATTCTCTCATATAAAACTCCTTATAGCTTTGATAGTCATATTCTATCGTTTTTATTTTTTGAATGCAAAAATCTGCTACGGTAAAAAAATTATAAAAACGCTTGCCAAATTCAAAAAGATATTGTATTATATATCTAGCACAATAATCCAATAAACGAATACCGAACGAAATAATGATCCTGAATTGTCATTGTTTCCATCTGAACTGTCATTGTTTGGGCTTGGTATTTCTGATATAATGGTTTTTGTAAGGCAAAAGAATAAAGGAGCTTAAAAATGAAAAGAAATAAAAAGGCAAAAAAATGGCAATTATACACAGCGATTGGTGTTGCCAGTGCTATTGTTATCGGTGCTGCGGGGATTTTGATTTTTAGACAACCTTCCCAGTCAGCAGTCAAGGAGGAAACCTCTCATATCGTTACTGCTAAGGAAGGTTCCGTTGCTTCATCGGTTCTCTTGTCAGGTACGGTTACAGCAAAAAATGAACAATACGTTTATTTTGATGCTAGTAAGGGAGATTTAGATGAAATTCTCGTTTCGGTTGGGGACAAGGTCGAAGAAGGGCAAGCTTTGGTCAAATACAGCAGTGCAGATGCTCAAGCTGCCTATGATGCGGCTGATCGTGCAGTTGCAAAGGCAGACCGTCATATCGAGGAGTTAAACAAGGCTCGTGAAAATGCATCAGCTACACCAGCTTCTCCACAGGTTCCAACAGAAGCTGGACTCCCAGAACAAGCGCAAGCAGCAACTTCTTCCGTATCCTCTATTGATTCTCAAATAAGTGATGCCAAGGATAACCGTGCAGATGCTGTGGCTCAGCTCAACAAGGCTCAAGCACAGCTAGATGCCGCAACTGTCCTCAGTACACTTGAAGGGACTGTAGTTGAAGTTAATCGTAATGTTTCCAAATCACCAACGGGTAACAGCCAAGTGGTAGTTCATGTTGTAAGTAATGAAAACTTGCAGGTCAAAGGGGAGTTGTCTGAATACAACCTTGCTAACCTTTCTGTAGGCCAAGAAGTTACCTTTACTTCGAAGGTTTACCAAGATAAGAGCTGGACAGGAAAAATCAGCTATATTTCTGATTATCCTAAAAACAATGGAGAAGCAGCAAATGCAGCCCTTGGAGGAAATACTGGATCTAAGTACCCTTATACTGTTGATGTGACTAGCGATATCGGTGAGTTGAAACAAGGCTTCTCTGTCAGTGTGGAAGTCAAAAACAAGAGTAAGGCCATCCTTGTTCCTTTGACAAGTGTTGTTACCGAAAATGACAAAAACTATGTCTGGATCGTTGACGACCAGAAAAAAGCGAAGAAGGTAGAAGTTACTTTGGGGAATGCGGACGCAGACAACCAAGAAATTACTTCAGGTTTGACAGACGGTGCCAAGGTCATCAGTAATCCAACATCTTCCTTGGAAGAAGGAAAAGAGGTGAAGGCTGATGAAGAAACTAATTAGTCTCAAAAATATCTGTAGAAGTTATCGAAATGGTGACCAAGAACTGCAGGTCCTTAAAAATATCAGTCTAGAAGTTCATGAAGGTGAGTTTGTTGCCATTATGGGACCATCTGGTTCTGGTAAGTCTACCTTGATGAATACCATCGGAATGTTGGATACACCAACCAGTGGAGAGTACTACCTTGAAGGTAAAGAAGTTGCAGGTCTGGGAGAGAAACAACTGGCCAAGGTCCGCAACCAGCAAATCGGCTTTGTCTTTCAGCAGTTCTTTCTCTTGTCTAAGCTCAATGCGCTTCAAAACGTCGAATTGCCCTTGATTTACGCTGGAGTTTCGGCTTCTAAACGTCGGAAATTGGCTGAGGAATTTCTGGAAAAGGTTGAGCTGACGGAGCGCAGTCATCATTTGCCTTCCGAGTTATCAGGTGGTCAAAAGCAACGTGTAGCGATTGCCCGTGCATTGGTAAATAATCCTTCTATCATCCTAGCAGACGAACCTACAGGAGCCTTGGATACCAAGACGGGAAATCAAATCATGCAGCTGTTGGTGGAGTTAAACAAGGAAGGGAAAACCATTATCATGGTCACGCATGAGCCTGAGATTGCTGCCTATGCCAAACGCCAAATTGTCATTCGTGATGGTGTTATCTCATCAGACAGTGCCCTAGAAAAGGAGGAAAACTAAGATGCAGAATCTGAAATTTGCCTTTTCATCCATCATGGCTCACAAGATGCGTTCCTTCCTCACCATGATTGGGATTATCATCGGAGTTTCGTCTGTCGTTGTCATCATGGCTCTTGGCGACTCTATGTCTCGTCAGGTCAATAAAAACATGACCAAATCGCAGAAGGATATCCATGTATTTTTCTCTCCTATCAAGAGCAAGGATGGCTCCTTTACTCAGCGTCAGTCAGCTTTGACAGTCAGCGGGAAAGAAGAGGATGTTCATGTTGAACCACCAAAACCACTAGAATCTTGGGTCAAGGAGGCTGCCAAACTCAAAGGAGTAGACAGTTACTATGTCACCAACTCGACCAACGTTACCTTATCTTATAAGGATAAGAAGGTTGAACGAGCGAATCTGACAGGCGGAAATAGCACCTACATGAACGCAGTTGAAAATGAAATCGTTGCGGGTAGAAGTCTAAGACCGCAAGACTACAAGGAATTTGCCAGTGTGATTTTGCTGGACGAAGAACTAGCCAAGAGTTTGTTTGATAGTCCCGAAGCTGCGGTTAATCAAATCATCTCTGTTAATGAATTTAGTTACCGTGTGATTGGCGTTTATACTAGCAATGAAGCTAAAACTGCTAAAGCCTTTGGGATTGGTGGTCTTCCAATTACGACTAATATCTCTCTCGCAGCCAATTTTAATACTGATGAAATCTCGAATATCGTCTTTCGTGTCAATGATACTAGTCTAACGCAGACCTTGGGACCAGAGTTGGCTCGAAAACTGACCGAGATTGCTGGTCTTCAGCAAGGAGAGTACCAAGTTGCGGACGCAACTGCCGCCTTCCAAGAAGTACAACAACTCTTTGGTTTTATGACCACCATTATCAGTGCCATCGCAGGAATCTCTCTCTTTGTCGGGGGAACCGGTGTTATGAATATCATGCTGGTTTCGGTGACAGAACGCACGCGTGAGATTGGTTTGCGGAAAGCGCTCGGAGCTACTCGGGCTAATATCTTGGTACAGTTTTTGATTGAATCCATGATCTTAACCTTGCTAGGTGGTGTCATCGGCCTTGGGATTGCTGCTGGAATGACCATGTTAGCTGGAGTATTGCTTCAAAACATGATTGCAGGTATTGAAGTTGGGGTTTCCCTCCCAATCGCTCTCTTTAGCTTAGCTGTGTCAGCCAGCGTTGGGATGATCTTCGGAGTCTTGCCGGCCAATAAAGCCTCTAAGCTCGATCCAATCGAAGCCCTTCGTTATGAATAAGATATAGAACAGAAAAAACGAGATGGACGCTTGTCTATCTTGTTTTTTGTGTGGATTTTCCTATCGAAAATCACTAAAAATATGATATAATGAAGTGATAGAAAAACAGGTTTCATTTGCCTGGAAAGGAAAAATCATGTCTGAAAAGAATTTTTATATTACAACACCGATTTACTATCCATCTGGTAAACTTCATATCGGTTCTGCCTACACAACCATCGCTTGTGATGTCCTAGCTCGCTACAAACGCCTCATGGGCTACGATGTCTTTTATCTGACAGGTCTTGACGAGCATGGTCAGAAAATCCAGCAAAAAGCGGAAGAAGCTGGCATCACGCCGCAAGCCTATGTTGACGGCATGGCAGTTGGTGTCAAAGAACTCTGGAAATTACTCGATATCTCATACGATAAATTTATCCGTACGACGGATGACTACCATGAAAAAGTAGTGGCTCAGGTCTTTGAACGCTTGCTTGCTCAAGATGATATCTACTTGGGTGAATACTCTGGCTGGTATTCAGTATCAGATGAGGAATTCTTTACAGAAAGCCAGCTTGCGGAAGTTTTCCGTGATGAAGCTGGAAATGTGACGGGCGGTATCGCTCCATCAGGTCACGAAGTGGAGTGGGTTTCAGAAGAGTCTTATTTCCTTCGCCTCAGCAAATACCAAGACCGTTTGGTCGAATTTTTCAAATCTCATCCTGACTTTATCACTCCAGATGGCCGTCTCAATGAAATGTTGAAAAACTTCATTGAGCCAGGTTTAGAAGATTTGGCGGTTTCTCGTACAACCTTTACCTGGGGTGTGCCAGTCCCATCAAATCCAAAACACGTTGTCTATGTTTGGATTGATGCCCTTCTTAACTATGCGACTGCTCTTGGTTACGGGCAAGACGATCATGCTAACTACGACAAGTTCTGGAATGGAACGGTCTTCCACATGGTAGGGAAAGACATCCTTCGTTTCCACTCAATCTACTGGCCAATCCTTCTCATGATGTTGGATATCAAATTGCCTGACCGCTTGATTGCCCACGGTTGGTTCGTCATGAAAGACGGCAAGATGTCTAAGTCTAAGGGGAATGTCGTTTACCCTGAAATGCTAGTAGAACGTTATGGACTGGATCCACTTCGTTACTACCTCATGCGTAGTCTTCCGGTTGGTTCAGACGGAACCTTCACTCCTGAAGACTACGTCGGCCGTATCAACTATGAATTAGCAAATGACCTTGGAAACCTCCTTAACCGTACAGTTTCCATGATTAACAAGTATTTTGATGGGAAAATCCCTGCCTATGTAGAGGGTGTGACTGAATTTGATAATGCTCTTGCCCAAGTAGCAGAGCAATCTATCTCTGACTACCATACTCACATGGAAGCAGTTGACTACCCACGTGCTTTAGAAGCAGTCTGGACCCTTATCTCTCGCACTAACAAATACATCGATGAGACAGCTCCATGGGTCTTGGCTAAGGATGAAGCACTTCGTGACCAATTGGCAAGTGTTATGAGTCACTTAGCAGCTAGCCTTCGCGTTGTAGCTCACATGATTGAACCATTTATGATGGAAACCAGTCGTGCAGTTTTGACTCAACTTGGTTTAGCAGAAGTTTCTAGTCTTGAAAACTTGAGTTTGGCAGATTTCCCTGCAGGTGTGACTGTTGTTGCCAAAGGAACACCAATCTTCCCACGTCTCGACATGGAAGAAGAGATTGCCTATATCAAGGAACAAATGGAAGGCAATAAACCAGCCGTCGAAAAAGAATGGAATCCAGATGAAGTTGAACTCAAACTCAACAAGGATGAAATCAAGTTTGAAGACTTTGATAAGGTCGAAATCCGTGTCGCAGAAGTCAAAGAAGTTTCTAAAGTAGAAGGTTCTGATAAGTTGCTTCAATTCCGCCTAGATGCTGGTGATGGTGAAGATCGTCAAATCCTCTCAGGAATAGCTAAATACTATCCAAACGAACAAGAATTGATCGGTAAGAAAGTCCAAATCGTTGCCAACCTCAAACCACGTAAGATGATGAAGAAATATGTCAGTCAAGGAATGATCCTTTCAGCTGAACACGATGGACAATTAACCCTTCTCACAGTTGATCCAGCTGTACCAAACGGAAGTGTGATTGGGTAAAATCTATAGATAAAAACAGTTTTCTATTTTTCGTATAGAAAAACTGTTTTTTTACTAAAATAAATAATATTTTGGAGATTGGGAATGAAGAAAAATGCTATTCTTTATTTAGGAGTTGTTTTACTACTTGCTATTTTTCTTTTGTTTTCTTTATTTATAAATCGTAAAGAAAGTAAACATCAAGAAGTGCAATCAACTACTACTGAAGTCATAAAATCAGATTTTGAGGATATTTCAGGTGATTATATTTCTTCTACAGGTGAGAAAGCTACTGTTGCTAAAAATAATCAAAATTGGAGAATCTCATATAATACAGACGAAGGTAATGTATTTGGAGACTTTTCTACGGATTGGAAGAAAGATGGCAACAATAGGTCTTCTGTTACAGAATTTAATAAATCAGATGGAAATAAGGATTTTAAAATCTCTATTTTAGTTAATAATGTAGATGATTCATCTAACATTTTAACGGTAATTACCTTATCAGACGGAAATAAGAATCATGAAATGATATTTGCTAGTAGGACTGATTATTTTAAAAATAGTAAGGATAATATTCTTCAAGGAGATTTAAGCGCTTTTGAAGGGACATATTCTAATGACTATTTAGAAAAAGCAATAGCGGAATCAAACTTTACTTTGTATGGGTACAGTCCTGAAGATTATTTTGAAGATAAAACTTCAGTCTTCCCCAAAATATCCAAACAAGAGGGAAATTGGCTGTTTTGGAGTGGTTCTACACATGCTCAATTCAAGCTAGATAAAAGTAAAAAACCGAAGAAAAATAATGGTTATTATGAAGTCTATTTTGTAGGGGATAATAAAAATGCAATTATTGGGCAAGAATTAGTGCTAACATTTATTCCTGCTAATGAAACTGGACCAGATAATGAGAAAATTCAAGAAAATAGAATTCTTTATGGAAAAAGTTATCTTAGACCATATAAAGTGGGTTGGTGGGAAATATACCAAAAAAATACAATTTCAGAAGTAGACTTAGATATTGAAGCGATTGAAAATGGAGATATTTCAACACTTGTTGGAAAATGGAGGAATGGTCGCGGTAAGGAATTGATAATTAATTCTGATGGAACAACTGGGGATGGAAATAGGATTAAAGTAATAAAAGATTCATCTAAGAAGAGCAGTGTTCCATATGTTAGTTTACAAAGTGGTCATACGAGTGCTGCTATTGGATTGTTTAAAATAGGTTTTAAAAATCCAATGGGTGATCAATCAGATAGCTCACGGCCGCGATTAATTATTACTCAATCAGCTGGAAATTATGATGAAGATTTTTATTATTATAGAGTAGAGGCAAGTGTTTCTCATTAGTAGGTGAAATGTTCAGTAATCAGATAGCATTTGGGCTTTTTTTCGAGTTTAATAGTTTTATGAAATACTTATTCTGATGTACCCCTCTCGGCTGAACATGAAGGCAAATTAACTCTTCTCACAGTTGATCCAGCTGTACCAAATGGAAGTGTAATTGGCTAAAAGTAAAAAACCAACGTTAGGTACGTTGGTTTTTCTTGTTATGTGGGATATTTTCTAAGAAGTGGTCTATCACCTTTTGAGACCGGAGGACAATTACTTTATCTGGATAGGTTTCTTGAACCCGTTGATAACGTTCTTTGGCATTCTTTGTACGCCCATCCCAGAGAATCCATCTGATAAAGTCCCAGTCAAAGCGTTCAGGACAGCCTGCAGCCATACTTTCTCTGACCTTGCCTCGGTATGTGAGATACCGTTTAAAGGCTCGAAAGAGACAAGTCCAAGGTGAAAAATTGAGAAAGATGATTTGGTCAGCTTCTTGCATTCTTTCCTCATAATAGCACCAAGAGTAGTTGCCATCGATGACCCAAGCTTCATGCTTTGTGAGAAAGTTTTTCATCTCGCCTAACATCCATTCGCGGTCACTGTCTTGCCAACCAGGTTGAAATTGGAGTGTATCCATATGCAGTTTGGGTATGGAGTAGTAGTTAGATAACTTTTCTGCTAGAGTTGACTTACCAGCTCCAGAATATCCTATGATTGCGATTTTCATTTTCTTCCTTTTCTGATCAGAGGACAAAAAAACAGCCTCTATGGACTGTTTCTTATTTAGCAAGTTTAGCTGAAAGACGAGCTTTATCGCGGCTTGCTTTGTTTTTATGAATCAAACCTTTAGTTTCTGCTTTGTCGATAGCTGAGCTAGCAGCACGGAAAAGTTCTTCAGAAGGGTTTGCTTCAAAAGCTTTGATAGCAGTACGCATAGCTGATTTTTGAGCTGAGTTTTTTTCGTTTTGTTTAACGTTCAATTCAGCGCGTTTGATAGCTGATTTAATGTTTGCCAATGTTCTTACCTCCATATTTACTAACTATACTATTATATCTGAAAACTTATGTTTTGACAAGGGGAAATTATTTTTTTAGGTAAATTTCATCGATTTCATGGTTTTTAGTCTTGTGGAGAATGACCTCGGCGCGATTCCTTGTTGGTTCTATATAGTTTTGTAGATTTGTGAGATTAATGCTGGTCCAAACTTGATGTGCAAAGGCTTCAACTTCTCCGATCGGCATTTGCGTAAAGCGGTGGTAGTAGCTGTTGGGATCATTTTGGGCAAAGCTGAGCAGCTTTAAGAAACGATCCAGATACCAGCTTTCAATGTCCTCAACAGCAGCATCCACATAGATGGAGAAATCAAAGAAATCAGTGATGTAAAGGCGCTCATTTTGAGGGTTTTGAAAGACATTAATCCCCTCGACAATGACAAAATCAGCAGCTTTGACACGTTGTTTCTCTCCAGGAACGATGTCATACACTTCATGAGAATAGACAGGAATATCGACATCTTGCCCATTCTTTAGACGATCAAGAAAATTCAGCAAGGCTTCCATATCATAGCTTTCAGGAAAACCTTTGCGATTTAAGATATCTTGGTCCATCAAGGTTTGATTGGGATAGAGAAAACCGTCAGTTGTTACCAATTCTACAGTAGCATCTGGGAGAGTACGTGATAGAAGAATCTGAAGCAATCGACTAGTAGTCGATTTCCCCACAGCAACACTTCCAGAAACCCCAATGATAAAAGGTTGGGATTTGCTTTCACGTTGGAGGAAAATTCCTTTTGAAAATGCCAAATCATCCTTAGTACGCTTGTAAATATGGATAAGATGAACTAGGGGAAGATAGACATCTGTTACGTCCTGTAGGCTAATCTGGTCATTGAAACTCTTGATGGATTCTAACTCTTCCTCCGTCAAGGGAGGGGTTGTTTTGCGATGCAATGATTGCCAAGTCTGGCGACTGATTTTTTCAAAATGTAAAAATTCGTTGGTCATTTGTTTTCCCCTAGATATTTTGTTTATCATACCATAAAAAGTTAAAAAGATAAAGCGGTTTCTTGATGGTAGTAAGTCAATATCGTATAATAGAGGTAGATGGAGGTTGAATAATTTAATGATGAGATAGGGAATGGTTTCTAAAGACTTATCAGTTATTGAAAGTGGGCTTTTTGGTTCACAACTTATAGGAGGTGTGTCATGAAAATCTTAAAAAGATATATATTGGAACTCTGTTTTATTTTAAGTTTTGCACTACCTTTTATAAGGGGAGCGAATGCGGATAATGGGAGACGCTTTGTAGAAACCTATTACGGTTTTACCTTCTTAATGGATCATCTCCTTGTAACAGTTGTCTTTATCTGTTCGCTCTTGATTGCCTGGCTAGTAAAAAAGCAGTGGACGAAATGGCTTGCTGCTGGTAGTTATCTATTTTTGATTTTGTGGATTGCTACAGAAGGATATCTATTCCGTATGTCACTAGAAGATTTGATACGACTTTGGACAAGTTTGGAAATCTTGACACAAACTTATCAGTTGGGTTTTTATCTAAACATCATATTGGGAATCTTGTTGATAATAAAGTATTTTAAGGTTAAGAAATAGTGATAAAAATGCGCCTGATTACAGACGATCTGTTTTTTTCCTGACTATGATAATTTGTAGTTCCCGATAGATTGTAATGTATTTCTAATAATTGAAAGAGATTGAAGAAAAGGTTTTTTGACTAGGATTCTTCAGTCTTTTTCATTTGCTCATCACTTTGTAAACGATTTACAATTCAAGCTAAATTATGGTAAAATAGTTTTATGAGTAAAATGTATTATGCAGAAAATCCTGATGCTGCTCACGACATTCATGAGTTGAGAGTGGAGTTGTTGGGAGAAAACATGACCTTTTTGACGGATGCGGGTGTTTTTAGCAAGAAAATGGTTGACTTTGGGAGTCAGCTCTTGCTCAAGTGCCTAGAGTTCAATGAAGGAGAGACGATCCTTGATGTGGGTTGTGGTTATGGGCCATTGGGCTTGTCATTGGCCAAGGCTTATGGAGTTCAGGCAACTATGGTCGATATCAATAATCGTGCTCTAGACTTAGCGCGACAAAATGCTGAACGAAATAAGATTGAAGCGAGGATTTTCCAATCCAATATCTATGAACAAGTTGAAGGGAAGTTTGACCATGTTATTTCCAATCCGCCTATTCGAGCGGGCAAACAGGTTGTTCATGAGATTATCGAAAAGAGCAGAGATTTCTTGAATGACGGAGGAGATTTAACCATTGTCATTCAGAAAAAACAAGGAGCTCCAAGTGCTAGAAATAAGATGGAAGACGTTTTTGGCAATTGTGAAATCGTAAAGAAAGATAAGGGATACTATATCCTTAGAAGTGTGAAAGAATGAGAGCAGTTGATTTAATCCAAAAGAAACGAGATGGTCAAGAACTGACTACGGCTGAAATAAAATGGTTGGTAGAAGGCTATGTGGCTGGAACTGTTCCAGATTATCAAATGTCTGCTTTTGCTATGGCTGTTTATTTTAAAGGAATGACCACACGTGAGATTTCTGATCTGACGATGAATATGGTCAAGACAGGTCAGGAGTTTGATTTGTCAGCTATTGAGGGGGTTAAAGTTGACAAGCATTCGACTGGTGGTGTAGGTGATAAGGTGACCTTGATTCTGGCTCCCCTTGTTGCGAGTTTCGGAGTGCCCGTTGCTAAAATGAGTGGTCGTGGTCTCGGCCATACTGGTGGGACAATTGATAAATTGGAGTCCATTCAGGGCTACCAAGTCGAGCGAAGTCAAGAGGATTTCATTCGTCAGGTACAGGACATTGGTGTATCTGTCATTGGGCAGTCCGATCAGCTGGTTAAAGCAGACAAACTTCTCTATGCCCTCCGTGATGTGACAGCAACTGTCGACACGATTCCTTTGATTGCTAGTTCGGTGATGAGCAAGAAAATTGCTGCAGGAGCGGATGCCATTTTGCTAGATGTAACGGTCGGTGAGGGTGCCTTCATGAAGACGGTTGATGAGGCGCGCGAATTGGCTCAAACCATGGTGGATCTTGGTAAGGCAGTTGGTCGAAAGACGGTAGCAGTCATTACCGATATGAGCCAGCCCTTGGGAAGAGCCATTGGCAATCGTCTCGAAATCCTTGAGGCAATCGAGATTCTTCAAGGAAAAGGCCGAGAAGATATTAGTCACTTTATCTGCGAGCTAGCTCAGATTATGCTTGGCTTGGCTGATGTTGAGAAAACGATCGAGGAAATCCGTCAACACCTGGAAAATGGCCAAGCACTGGCTAAGTTTGAAGAAATGGTAGCAGCACAAGGCGGCGATTTAGAAGATCTCTATCGCCCCGTCAAAGTTGCCCATGTGCTGGAAATTCCAGCTCAAGAAACGGGTGTTATTTCAGCCCTTCCAGCTATGGAATTTGGGCTCTATGCCATGAGACTAGGAGCTGGTCGTGCAGTCAAGTCTGATGACTTGGACTATGAAACAGGGATTGTTTTTGAAAAGAAAGTTGGAGACTCCGTTCAAAAGGCTGAAATTGTTGCAAAAGTTTATACAAATGGAAAAATTTCTTCTGAACTAGTTACAGAATTTCAAAAATATGTTAAAATAAATGATGGAGTGCAAAGTTTACGAGAAATTATAGAAATTATCTCATAAAACCAGGGAGAATCCGAATATGAAGTTAAATAAATATATTGATCATACGCTTTTAAAGCAAGATGCAAGCCAAGAACAAATTGATCGTTTGCTATCTGAAGCGCGTGAGTATGACTTTGCCAGTGTTTGTGTCAATCCCACATGGGTTAAACATGCGAAAACAGGGCTTGAAAGCTCAGATGTAAAGGTTTGTACAGTAGTAGGTTTTCCTTTGGGAGCAACAACTTCAGCTGTGAAAGCTTTTGAAACAAAAGAAGCTGTCCAAAACGGTGCAGATGAGATTGATATGGTTATCAATGTCGGTGCCCTCAAATCAGGTAATCTTAATTTGGTTGAATCGGACATCCGTGCTGTCGTAGAAGCAAGTGGTGACAAGTTGGTGAAAGTTATTATCGAAGCTTGCTTGTTGACAGACGATGAAAAGGTTGTGGCCTGCCAATTATCCCAGAAAGCGGGAGCTGACTTTGTCAAAACATCAACTGGATTTTCAACTGGTGGTGCCACTATTGAGGATGTTCAGTTGATGCGTAAAACAGTCGGGCCAGATATGGGAGTTAAGGCAGCTGGTGGAGCGCGTTCATATGCAGATGCTGTCGCTTTTGTGGAAGCAGGCGCTACCCGTATCGGAACATCTGCTGGCGTTGCGATTTTAAAAGGAGAATTGGCAGATGGCGACTACTGAGTTGATTGAACTAGCAATTGAAACCAGCAAACAAGCCTATGTGCCTTATTCTCACTTTCCTATCGGAGCTGTTTTAGTTGCCAAGGATGGTAGTATTTATACGGGTGTGAACATCGAGAATGCTAGTTATCCCTTGACTAATTGTGGAGAACGTACTGCTATTTTTAAAGCAGTTTCAGAAGGGCAACGGGAATTTTCAGAATTGATTGTCTACGGACAAACTGAGAAACCCATCTCGCCATGTGGTGCTTGTCGCCAGGTCATGGTTGAATTTTTTGAACAAGATCTAAAAGTGACCTTAGTCGCTAAAGATAAATCGACGGTCGAGATGACGGTCGGGGAGTTACTTCCATACTCATTTACAGACTTAAATTAGTCTGGACCACTCTTGTAGTGGCTGTGGTCTGTGTGACCAAACAATCCATACTTGCAACATCGTTGCACATCTTATTTAGGAGGTTCAGTAATGAACAAGAAACAATGGCTAGGCCTTGGTCTAGTTGCAGTAGCAGCAGTTGGACTTGCTGCATGTGGTAACCGCTCTTCTCGTAACGCAGCTTCATCTTCATCAGAAATGAAGACCAAAGCAGCAATCGTAACAGATACTGGTGGTGTTGATGATAAATCATTTAACCAATCAGCTTGGGAAGGTTTGCAAGACTGGGGTAAAGAACACAATCTTTCTAAAGATAAAGGTTACACTTACTTCCAATCAACAAGCGAAGCAGACTATGCTAACAACTTGCAACAAGCGGCTGGAAGTTACAACCTGATCTTCGGTGTTGGTTTTGCCCTTCACAATGCAGTTGAGGAAGCAGCGAAAGACCACTCTGACCTAAACTATGTCTTGATTGATGATGTGATTGAAGGTCAAAAGAATGTTGCGAGCGTAAGATTTGCGGATAACGAAGCAGCTTACCTTGCTGGTGTTGCAGCAGCGAAAACTACGAAAACAAAACAAGTTGGTTTTGTAGGTGGTATCGAATCTGAAGTTATTTCACGTTTTGCAGCTGGATTCAAAGCTGGTGTTGAGTCAGTAGACCCATCTATCAAAGTCCAAGTTGACTACGCTGGTTCATTTGGTGATGCTGCCAAAGGTAAAACAATTGCAGCAGCTCAATATGCTGCCGGTGCAGACGTTGTCTACCAAGCAGCTGGTGGTACAGGTGCTGGTGTCTTTGCTGAAGCAAAATCATTGAACGAAAACAAAAATGAAAACGAAAAAGTTTGGGTTATCGGTGTAGACCGTGACCAAGCAGCAGAAGGTAAATACACTTCTAAAGATGGTAAAGAATCTAACTTCGTTCTTGTATCTACATTGAAACAAGTTGGTACAACTGTAAAAGATATTGCCAACAAAACAGAAAAAGGTGAATTCCCTGGTGGACAAGTTATTGTTTACTCATTGAAAGATAAAGGGGTTGAACTAGCAGTAACAAACCTTTCAGAAGAAGGTAAAAAAGCTGTTGAAGATGCAAAAGCTAAAATCCTTGACGGAAGCGTAAAAGTTCCTGAAAAATAATGGATAAAAGTCATTTCTTAGGAAGCGGCCATTGGTCGCTTCTTTAAGAATTGAGGCAATTTTTGTCTCAATAGAGCTTGTTAATGTGATTAGCAGGTTTTATTGAAATAAAATAAACCTCTGAAAGGAAGAGCATATGGCACACGAAAATGTCATTGAGATGCGGGATATTACCAAGGTGTTTGGTGAATTTGTAGCAAACGACAAAATCAACTTGCAACTGCGAAAAGGTGAAATCCATGCACTTTTAGGAGAAAATGGAGCGGGTAAATCCACTCTGATGAATATGCTGGCAGGACTTCTTGCACCAACGAGCGGTGAAATTGTGGTGAATGGTCAAGTTGTAAAACTTGACTCGCCATCTAAAGCCGCTGCTCTTGGAATTGGGATGGTTCACCAACATTTTATGTTGGTTGAGGCTTTTACAGTAGCTGAAAATATCATTTTAGGGAGTGAAATCACTAAAAATGGTGTTCTAGATATAGCTGGTGCTACTAAAGAAATCAAGGCTCTTTCTGAACGTTATGGTTTGGCAGTGGATCCTGCTGCTAAGGTGGCGGATATTTCCGTTGGTGCCCAACAACGTGTAGAAATCTTGAAAACACTCTATCGTGGTGCTGATATCCTTATCTTTGACGAACCTACAGCCGTATTGACTCCTTCAGAGATTGATGAGTTGATGGCAATCATGAAAAACCTTGTCAAAGAAGGGAAGTCCATTATTTTGATTACCCACAAGTTAGATGAGATTCGTGCGGTATCGAATCGAGTGACGGTTATCCGTCGTGGGAAATCAATCCAGACAGTTGAAATCGCAGGGGCAACAAATGCGGACTTGGCAGAAATGATGGTTGGACGCTCAGTCTCCTTTAAAACGGAAAAACAAGCACCGCAACCCAAAGAAGTGGTCTTGTCTATCAAAGACTTGGTTGTTAATGAAAACCGCGGTGTACCAGCTGTGAAGAATCTTTCTTTGGATGTTCGTGCTGGTGAAATTGTTGGTATAGCAGGTATTGATGGCAATGGTCAATCTGAACTCATTCAAGCCATTACTGGTCTTCGTAAGGTTGAGTCAGGTAGCGTTGAATTAAAAGGCAAATCAATCGTGGGGATGCATCCTCGACAAATTACAGAACTAAGCGTGGGACACGTTCCTGAGGATCGTCACCGGGATGGCTTGATTTTGGAGATGATGATTTCAGAAAATATCGCTCTTCAAACCTACTACAAAGAACCACTCAGCAAAAATGGCATCTTGAACTATGCCAATATCACTTCACATGCCAAGAAATTGATGGAAGAATTTGACGTCCGTGCGGCAAGCGAATTTGTTCCAGCAGCAGCTCTTTCAGGAGGAAATCAACAAAAAGCGATTATCGCTCGTGAGATTGATCGAGATCCTGATCTCCTTATCGTCAGCCAGCCAACTCGTGGTTTGGATGTCGGTGCCATTGAATATATCCACAAACGTTTGATTGAAGAGCGTGATAACGGGAAGGCTGTCCTTGTTGTCAGCTTTGAATTGGATGAGATTTTAAATGTCTCAGACCGAATTGCTGTTATTCATGATGGTAAGATTCAAGGTATTGTATCGCCAGAAACGACTAACAAACAAGAACTTGGTGTCTTGATGGCAGGTGGAAACTTGGGAAAGGAGAAGAGTGATGTCTAAAAAATTACAACAAATTTCGGTTCCCTTGATTTCCGTATTCTTAGGAATCTTGCTCGGAGCCATTGTCATGTGGATCTTCGGATATGATGCTATCTGGGGCTATGAGGAGTTGTTCTATACAGCTTTTGGTAGCCTCCGTGGGATTGGAGAAATTTTCCGTGCCATGGGTCCTCTTGTCTTGATAGGTCTTGGATTCGCAGTTGCCAGTCGTGCAGGTTTCTTTAACGTCGGGCTTCCTGGTCAGGCTTTGGCAGGCTGGATTCTCAGTGGTTGGTTTGCCTTGTCAAATCCAGATATGCCTCGTCTCGTTTTGATTCCATTAACAGTGATCATTGCTTTGATCGCAGGTGGAATTGTTGGTGCGATTCCAGGTATTCTCAGAGCTTATCTCGGTACGTCAGAGGTTATCGTGACCATCATGATGAACTACATTGTATTGTATGTGGGAAATGCCTTTATTCATGCCTTTCCTAAAGATATTATGCAAAGTACAGACTCAACGATTCGTGTTAGTGCCAATGCTACATACCAGACACCATGGTTATCAGAGTTGACTGGAAATTCTCGTATGAATATTGGAATCTTCTTTGCAATCATTGCTGTTTGTGTGATTTGGTTCTTGCTCAAGAAAACGACTCTCGGTTTTGAAATTCGTGCAGTTGGTCTTAATCCCCATGCTTCAGAGTACGCTGGTATTTCAGCAAAACGTACAATCATTCTATCAATGATTATCTCTGGTGCTTTGGCTGGTCTTGGTGGAGCGGTCGAAGGTCTTGGAACTTTCCAAAACGTTTACGTTCAGGGATCATCATTAGCTATCGGATTTAACGGGATGGCAGTTAGTTTGCTTGCTGGAAATTCACCAATTGGAATTCTCTTTGCAGCCTTCTTATTTGGAGTTTTGCAAGTAGGAGCACCGGGTATGAACGCAGCGCAAGTTCCGTCTGAGCTTGTTAGCATTGTAACAGCGTCTATTATCTTCTTTGTCAGCGTTCACTACATTATCGAACGCTTTGTCAAACCTAAAAAACAAGTTAAAGGAGGTAAGTAAGGATGTCTATTACAACATTACTCACCCTCTTGGTCTCTTCTATGCTGATTTACTCAGCACCACTTATTTTTACGAGTATCGGGGGAGTTTTCTCTGAACGTGGTGGTGTCGTTAACGTTGGTCTTGAAGGAATTATGGTTATGGGAGCCTTTTCTGGGGTTGTCTTTAACCTTGAATTTGCAGAACAACTTGGAGCAGCGACCCCTTGGATTTCCTTGTTAGTTGCTGGTATCGTGGGAGCTATTTTCTCCCTCATCCATGCAGTCGCTACAGTTCATTTCCGTGCGGACCATGTTGTCAGTGGTACAGTATTGAACTTGATGGCTCCTGCCCTAGCGGTTTTCTTGGTTAAAGTTCTTTATAACAAAGGACAAACGGATAACTTAAGCCAGACTTTTGGACGTTTTGATTTCCCAGTTTTAGCAAATATCCCAGTGATTGGTGATATCTTCTTCAAGTCAACCAGTCTACTAGGTTATATCGCGATTGCCTTCTCTTTCCTTGCTTGGTTTATTCTCTTTAAGACTCGCTTTGGTCTTCGCCTTCGCTCTGTTGGTGAACACCCTCAGGCAGCGGATACCTTGGGGATCAATGTCTACAAGATGCGATATCTTGGGGTTGTTATTTCAGGTTTCCTTGGTGGAATTGGGGGAGCGATTTATGCTCAATCCATTTCAGTTAACTTCTCAGTGACAACTATTGTCGGTCCTGGATTTATCGCTCTTGCAGCAATGATCTTTGGTAAATGGAACCCAATCGGTGCTATGCTTTCTAGTCTCTTCTTCGGACTTTCACAAAGTTTGGCAGTTATCGGTTCTCAATTACCTTTCCTACAAGGAGTGCCAGCGGTTTACCTTCAAATCGCGCCTTATGTCTTGACTATCCTTGTCTTGGCAGCCTTCTTTGGAAAAGCAGTTGCACCTAAGGCAGACGGTATCAACTACATCAAGTCAAAATAAGCATACAAAAAAACGTCAGTTTCAAACTGGCGTTTTATTTTTTTGGATTTTGATGGGTTAGGTTCAACCCCCAAGGGACAAGATTTTCAGTTTTATTTTTGATACGTGTGATATTATCCTTGTGACGAATGATAATCAAGCTAGCAAGTGCTAGGATAATCAGAATGAAGAGGGGGTCATAGCTACTCAGGATAAATCCAAATAGTGGAAATAGGAGAACTCCAATAACGGCTGCAATAGAAGCAGTAACGCTAGACAGTGAAATCATACTACCTAGATAGAGGCTTCCAAAGAATACGATTGCTAGATAGAGACAGAAAACAGGCGCAAATCCGAAAACAACTCCAGCGCTAGTTGCGACAGCCTTGCCACCCTTAAATCCTGCAAAGATAGGAAAGGTATGTCCAATTACGGCCAAAAGTCCAAATACAAGAGGTGATACACCTTGTAGGTGGAAAAGGATTGGAAGGAGAGTGGCCAAGGTTCCTTTAAAGAAGTCAATCACAAAGGTTGCCATACCCGCTTTCTTACCTAAAATTCGGAAAGTATTGGTTGTTCCGGTGTTTCCAGAACCATGTTCACGCAGATTTGTTTGAAAGAAGATTTGCCCAATCCAAAGACCAGACGGAATCGAACCTAGCAGATAAGCTAAAATTAATAATACAAATGTCATCATAGACCTATTATACCATGAAATGGTATAGAAAGTCAGAGAATATCCTGTGAAATTGTGACGGCTGAAAGGGAAAAGCTTTGCAAAATCGCTAGAAAACCTGTAAAATAGAAAAGATGAACAAATAGGAGGTTCCTTGTGTCAAAAAAGGAAATCAATATTAATAACTACAATGATGACGCCATTCAGGTGCTAGAAGGGTTGGATGCGGTCCGTAAACGTCCAGGGATGTATATTGGATCGACCGACGGAGCAGGTCTCCATCACTTAGTCTGGGAAATTGTGGACAATGCAGTCGATGAAGCCTTGTCTGGATTTGGTGATCGCATTGATGTGACCATCAATAAAGACGGCAGTCTAACGGTTCAAGACCATGGTCGAGGGATGCCGACTGGGATGCATGCCATGGGAATTCCAACCGTTGAGGTTATCTTTACCATTCTCCACGCTGGAGGGAAATTCGGTCAAGGGGGTTATAAGACATCTGGTGGTCTCCACGGAGTGGGATCTTCAGTCGTTAATGCCCTATCAAGTTGGCTAGAAGTGGAAATTACCCGTGATGGAACGGTTTATAAACAACGTTTTGAAAATGGTGGAAAACCCGTTACAACCTTGAAGAAAATTGGTACAGCACCCAAGTCTAAGACCGGTACCAAGGTTACCTTCATGCCTGACGCGACGATTTTTTCTACGACTGACTTCAAGTACAATACCATTTCAGAACGACTCAATGAGTCAGCCTTTCTCTTAAAAAATGTCACCTTGTCTTTGACAGATAAGCGAACAGATGAAGCAATCGAATTCCATTATGAGAACGGGGTACAAGACTTTGTTTCCTACCTCAATGAAGACAAGGAAACCTTGACGCCAGTCCTATACTTTGAAGGCGAAGACAATGGTTTCCAAGTGGAAGTTGCCCTCCAGTACAATGATGGATTTTCAGATAACATTCTATCCTTTGTCAATAACGTTCGCACCAAGGACGGTGGAACACATGAGACAGGACTCAAGTCTGCCATTACCAAGGTCATGAATGACTACGCTCGTAAGACAGGTCTTCTCAAGGAAAAAGATAAAAATCTTGAAGGTTCAGACTATCGTGAGGGACTTGCTGCCGTCCTTTCTATTCTGGTTCCTGAAGAGCACCTTCAGTTTGAAGGACAGACCAAGGACAAACTTGGAAGTCCACTAGCTCGTCCAGTTGTAGATGGGATTGTGGCTGATAAGTTAACCTTCTTCCTCATGGAAAATGGAGAACTTGCTTCCAATCTTATCCGCAAGGCTATCAAGGCTCGTGATGCTCGTGAAGCAGCTCGTAAGGCTCGTGATGAGAGCCGAAATGGCAAGAAAAACAAGAAAGACAAGGGCTTGCTTTCTGGGAAATTAACCCCAGCCCAGTCTAAAAACCCTGCCAAGAACGAACTCTATCTGGTCGAGGGGGACTCTGCCGGTGGTTCTGCCAAGCAAGGTCGTGACCGTAAATTCCAAGCTATCCTACCTCTTCGTGGTAAGGTCATCAATACAGCCAAGGCCAAGATGGCAGATATCCTCAAAAATGAAGAAATCAATACCATGATTTATACCATCGGAGCGGGTGTCGGAGCAGACTTCTCTATTGAAGATGCCAACTATGATAAGATCATTATCATGACCGATGCGGATACAGATGGTGCCCATATTCAGACCTTGCTCTTAACCTTTTTCTACCGTTACATGCGTCCCCTAGTTGAGGCAGGACATGTCTATATCGCCCTTCCGCCTCTTTACAAGATGTCCAAAGGCAAAGGCAAGAAAGAAGAAGTGGCCTACGCTTGGACGGACGGAGAGCTAGAAGAACTCCGCAAGCAGTTCGGCAAAGGCGCAACACTCCAACGATATAAAGGTCTTGGTGAGATGAATGCGGACCAACTCTGGGAAACAACTATGAATCCAGAAACCCGCACTCTTATCCGTGTCACGATCGAAGACCTAGCACGCGCCGAACGCCGTGTCAATGTACTAATGGGCGATAAGGTCGAACCACGCCGTAAGTGGATTGAAGACAATGTCAAGTTTACGCTGGAAGAGAGTGGGGTGTTTTGAAAGGATGAAAAAGAGAATATGAGTTATGCCAAATATACAAATCAAGAATTTGAAAAATTGGCTGATGATGGCCAAATTAATATTATGGCTTTGTTTGGTAATGGAGTAGATATTCAGTTAATGGAATATCTAGGTTCTCCGTATCGGACTTCTTATCAAAATTTCTATAATTATCTTTGCTATAAGAATTTTGATAAAGATAATATGATCTTTAAAAAAATGACTGAGGATAAGAAAGATAATGAAAAAGATCCTAATATTAAGAAAAACTGGAGTGACTTTGAGAATAGTTTAATTGAGATTTTCAACGAGAATAATTGTATTAATGAAAAGAAATTGACTGATGACTTTAATCAGTTTCAGGTTGAATTTTCTAATTTTTTAAATGAGATTATAACTCCTAATATGTTAGCACAACTGGGGAATGATAGTTCTTTAAAAGGAATCGCCCTTGCTTCTTTCACTCATTTTTTAGGAGATTTAGATGAAGATAATTTTCGAAAATTACATTTCCCTTCTAAGACAGATCACTATAAGTTATTTAATTGGGAGATTCTGAATTTTAACTATACATCTATGCTAGATAATATTTTAGTGTTGGATAAAGGGCAGTATGATCCAAAACCTCATAAAGTTTCAGACAGACAAATTTGGTTTCACCCTAATCCAAATAGCATTTCAGAGGGGAAATGCGACCGTAAGAGATTCGATGAGACAACTTATTATTCAAGTTACTTAATGGTTGATATCGCACATCCTCATGGATATCAAAACGTACCAAAATCAATGCTATTTGGATTTGACAATGAGAGTCAAATAACAAATTCTTCAAATAAAAATAAAGCTAAAAATTTTTTGAAACCTTATTGGGCCCAAAATGATAAAAGATATAAATCGTATTTTAAAGACACTGATTTGTTCATTATTTATGGCATGTCAATGGGGAGCAGTGATTTTTGGTGGTGGAATAATATTCTTAACTCACTTTTGGAGACAGATTCTGAATTGATTATTTATAATTACAATAGCAATAATGAATCCGATAGTGACACAATTAATAGATTTATTAATGTGGCAACCAACGAGAAACTGGATGATGGAAAACTAGATAAGCTTCATAAGAAAATTGCTATAGTTCAGTATAATTCTAAAACAAAGCTAAATGCTTTCAAATTGGATCGTTTGGATTCAATTCATGGTTATCCCAAATAATGAAATGACAATTTTCTCACCAGATTTTCGGACAAGCTCACCAGAGCGTGAATGAGTCCGTCCGCCTCAAACTGCAAGAAATTTATGATTTCCTTGTGGACTTCACCTTCATCTGTGCTTACGCTTATCATGAAAGAACTCACAAGGTCAATCTTCGCGATCACCTCAACACCATCCGCAGCCGCTATAAAAAACGCAAGCCAGCTAAGAAGGCGAGAGAAGAAGCGACGGAGAACAACTAGAATATAACTAAATTTGAGTTGAAAAATTGTTAGTGGTCGCATCGGATTTGAAAGGAGTAGAGAATGATAATCAGACCTGCAAGCACAAATGATTGTCAAGCTATTTATGCCCTTTATCAAAATGAAAAATGGATTTCTTTTACAGAGGAAAAAGTGACATCATTATTTTCAACAAATCTGTCCCATTACTTGGTAGTTGAAGAGAACCAAAAAATCCTTGGTTTTGCCCGCTACTTGACAGATGAAGTCATGACGACCTTTATAGCTGAGATTATCATTGATAAAGACTATCGAGGAAAAGGATTGGGACGGCGATTGATCGCTGAAATTCATCAAAAACATCCTTTGACTCGCATTGAATTAATATCAGAAGCTGATGGATTTTATCAGATAGTAGGTTTTAAACCTGTGGGAACAGGGCTTAGAAAATCTATCTAAATGAAAGGAGCTGTATTTATGACGCTTGACAATAAACTTGGTCTGATGGATTCGCTTGAACTAGCCAAGATGGAAGAAAAAATCAGCAAAACCCGAGCGAAAGAGCTTTTTGAAAACCAGCTTCTGGACGATTAAGCAGCTGGCACCTATGCGACTCTGGCCGTTATTCATGGCTTCTTATTTGAAGAAACCTATGACTTCGCCGGCCAGATTCGGACAGTCAATCTCGCCAAAGGGAATGTTCGCTTTGCGCCTGTCATGTATCTAGCAGCTTCCTTGGAAAATATTGACAGGATGCCTCAGCAGACCTTTGAGCAGATTGTCGAAAAGTACCTTGAGCTAAATATCGCCCACCCTTTTCGAGAAGGGAACGGAAAAAGTATGAGGCTCTGGCTGGATCAACTCCTCAAGGCTGAGCTGGGGCAAGTCGTGGACTGATCTCACGTGGAGAAGGAAGATTACCTCCTAGCCACGAAGCGTAGCGCGGTATCAACTGGCGAACTCAAGTTTCTCCTCCTCAATAATCAAACTGAAGACCTCACTCAGGCCTATTTCTTCAGGTGACGCTTTATACTACTTGAAAGATATTTTCTTTACCAGACAGGGGGGGATGAAGTTCAAGCAAAGGTGACGATCATCTTTTGTATGTAAACAATCGCTAAAATTATTGGAGGTGCAGTATTGATTACGTTAGTAATGATGCCTTTTTTCCTTGTTCTCTTGGCCATTTTTGGAATTATATATGATTTAATGACCAATAAAGGTAGAAAAGAGTGTGCTCGCACAGTATCCTTGTTTATATTGAACATCCTCACTATTGGTATCTGTCTATTAGATCTACCAATGGAAAGTAAACCATACTCAGGAATAGGGTTTATCTTATTTTATGCACTTGCCTTTACACCTTTGATGATTATTTTCTCACTATATACCCTCTATCGGATTGGAAAACATTATAGGTATTTTAAGAGTAAGTTTGCTATAACACTCCTATTCAATGCTATTTTACTTTTCCTTCTTTCATTAGTAAATACTTTTGTATTATGGAGAAGTTTTCAAATATATCATAGAAACGATATGAATTTGTTTTATTTTATTTTAATCGTTTTGGGGATTTGTTCAACTATCCAATTGATAGTAGGCGAACTTGAGAGGAAAAGAATACGAGGCATCCAAAAACAAGAGGAGCAAGACGGCAATGAAAAATAACTCTATAAAAGATATGTGTAGACAACATAGAAGTGAAGCGCAAATGCTGAGATTGATTTTACAGACTGCCGAAACTTTACAAGTCGAGGCTGTCGCTATGTCTGGCTCACGAACGGATACAAAAGCACCAAAAGATGAATTTCAAGACTATGATGTTGTTTATGTCGTGGACGACTTAGATAATCTGACGAGTGACCTTTCTTGGTTGGACCAGTTTGGCAAACGTCTGATTGAACAGTATAATGTACTGGGAAACCGTCGACTTTATCTTATGCTCTTTGAAGATGGTAACCGTATTGATTTGACTCTATGTCCTAAAGTGCATATCAAGGAGTGGGTAGAAAGCGAAGCGGATTTTACGGTGCTAGAGGATCCTAAGGGCTTGTTTGTGCCTTATTCTCCAAATCCTCAGCGTTACTGGACAAGTCCTGCTAGTCAGATAGATTTTGAAAAAACCTGCAATGAATTTTGGTGGGTTTCCGCCTATGTGGTCAAGGGAATCTGTCGCAAGCAACTCATCTATGCGACTGACCATCTCTACGGGATTTGCCAACAAGAACTCTTGAAGGTCTTGGCTTGGCAGGTCGCAAGTGATAGAGGAACAGTCGACATCGGTAAGAACTACAAGTATCTTTTCCAGTGTTTACCTACAGAGAAAGAGAAGGAATTCTCTGCTCTCCTTGATTTTTCAAGTATAGACAAAATCACTCAGACTTTATTTGCTACGATGCAACTTTTCCACCAAGAAGCTCAAATCCTTGCTCAAAAGTTGGGACTTGCCTACGATAAAGAAGTAGCTGAGAAGATGATTCAGTATGCTGAGGAGAGACTCGAAACAAATGAAACATTTACAAAATAATAAGATAACAAAATTTTTACTGATTAGTTTTCTCATTTCTTGGGGATTTGGTTGGGGATTGCTCGCTTTTCTGACGCAAATGAGCCTCTTAAGTCTAACAAGTCCACTAGGAGTTTTTCTCCATTTACTAGGAGGTTTCGGTCCAACCATTGCAGCCATTTCTTGTTTGCCTCAAAAATCCATTAAAAGCATAGTCTCTTTTATCTTAGGAGACTCAAAGAAATATAATTTGTTATTTCTTTTACTAATTTTCGTGCAGACAGGTGTCATTGCTTTCTCATCTAAGGAGCTTAATCCGGCTTTTCCACTAGGAAATTTGTTTGTTGTTTTTTTGAGTGCAGTCTGTGTTTATGGTGGTGAAGAAGAATTGGGATGGCGAGGCATCTTGCAACCAACTTTGGAAACTAGATTCTCCTTTTGGATTTCCGGTTTGGTAACAGGTTGTATTTGGGCAATATGGCATGTACCTTTATGGTTTGTGATTGGAAGTTCCCAAAGTAGGATGCCTTTTATATTATTCAGCCTATTTGCAATTTATCTCAGTATTCTTCTAGCAGCTGTTTTCAAAAAGACTAAGTCGATCCTTTATTGCGCCATTTTTCACGGCCTAATTAATACCCTACTTAGCTTATTTGTTATTAAAATTAATCTTTTATTCATTCTAGGATTAGTAGGATTGCTCTTCTTTTCTCACTACCTACAAAGAAACAGTTAAATTTATAAAATATAGATTTACTTTACAATAAAACACTAAAAAGAGAATTATTATGTCTAACATTCAAAACATGTCCCTTGAGGACATCATGGGAGAGCGTTTTGGTCGCTACTCAAAATACATTATTCAAGACCGGGCTTTGCCAGATATTCGTGATGGATTGAAGCCTGTGCAACGTCGTATTCTTTATTCGATGAATAAGGATGGCAATACCTTTGACAAGAGCTACCGTAAGTCAGCCAAGTCTGTCGGGAACATCATGGGGAATTTCCACCCACACGGTGATAGTTCTATCTATGATGCTATGGTCCGTATGTCTCAGGATTGGAAGAACCGTGAGATTCTAGTTGAAATGCACGGTAATAACGGTTCTATGGACGGAGATCCGCCTGCGGCAATGCGTTATACTGAGGCGCGTTTGTCTGAGATTGCTGGTTATCTCCTTCAGGACATCGAGAAAAAGACCGTTCCTTTTGCGTGGAACTTTGACGATACCGAGAAAGAACCAACTGTCTTACCAGCAGCCTTTCCCAACCTTTTAATCAATGGTTCGACTGGGATTTCAGCTGGATATGCCACGGATATTCCACCACATAATTTGGCCGAAGTTATCGATGCGACAGTCTACATGATTGATCATCCAACTGCCAAGGTGGATAAGTTGATGGAATTCTTGCCTGGACCAGATTTCCCGACTGGAGGGATTATCCAAGGCCGTGACGAAATCAAGAAGGCCTATGAAACTGGGAAAGGGCGCGTGGTTGTCCGTTCCAAGACTGAGATTGAAAAGCTAAAAGGTGGTAAGGAACAAATCGTTATCACTGAGATTCCTTATGAAATCAATAAGGCCAATCTGGTCAAGAAAATCGATGATGTTCGTGTCAATAACAAGGTGGCAGGGATCGCTGAGGTTCGTGACGAGTCTGACCGTGATGGTCTTCGTATCGCTATCGAACTCAAGAAAGACGCGAATACCGAGCTGGTTCTCAACTATCTCTTAAAATACACTGACCTGCAAATCAACTACAACTTCAACATGGTAGCGATTGACAATTTCACTCCTCGTCAGGTTGGGATTGTGCCAATCTTGTCTAGCTATATTGCCCACCGTCGTGAAGTGATTTTGGCGCGTTCACGCTTTGACAAGGAAAAGGCTGAAAAACGTCTCCATATCGTCGAAGGTTTGATTCGCGTGATTTCGATTTTGGACGAAGTCATTGCTCTTATCCGTGCTTCTGAGAATAAGGCTGACGCCAAGGAAAATCTCAAGGTCAGCTATGAATTCACAGAGGAGCAGGCAGAGGCTATCGTTACCTTGCAACTGTATCGCTTGACCAATACAGACGTGGTTGTCTTGCAGGAAGAAGAAGCAGAGCTTCGTGAAAAAATTGCCATGCTTGCGGCCATTATCGGTGATGAACGGACCATGTACAATCTCATGAAGAAAGAGCTTCGTGAGGTCAAGAAGAAATTTGCGACTCCACGTTTGAGTGCTTTAGAAGATACAGCAAAAGTCATTGAGATTGATACAGCTAGTTTGATTGCCGAGGAAGATACCTATGTCAGCGTGACCAAGGCAGGTTACATCAAGCGTACTAGCCCACGTTCCTTTGCGGCATCTACTCTGGAAGAAATTGGCAAGCGTGATGATGATCGTTTGATCTTTGTACAAACTGCCAAGACAACCCAGCACCTCTTGATGTTCACTACTCTTGGAAATGTCATTTATCGACCAATCCATGAATTGGCAGATATTCGTTGGAAGGATATCGGAGAGCATCTGAGCCAGACCATTACAAACTTTGAAACTAACGAAGAAATACTCTATGCAGAAGTCGTGGATCAGTTTGATGATGCGACAACTTATTTTGCAGCGACTCGTCTTGGTCAAATCAAACGTGTAGAACGCAAAGAATTCTCTCCATGGCGGACCTACAAGTCGAAGTCTGTCAAGTATGCTAAGCTCAAAGACGAGACAGACCAAATTGTAGCAGTGGCTCCGATTAAACTAGATGATGTTCTTTTGATTAGTCAAAACGGCTATGCCCTTCGTTTCAACATCGAAGAGGTTCCGGTTGTTGGTGCCAAGGCTGCAGGTGTCAAGGCTATGAACCTGAAAGTAGATGATACACTTCAGGCTGGCTTTATCTGTAACACCTCATCCTTCTACCTCTTGACTCAGCGTGGAAGTTTGAAACGTGTTTCTATTGAGGAAATTCCAGAAACCAGCCGTGCCAAACGAGGTCTACAGGTCTTGCGTGAGCTAAAAAATAAACCACACCGCGTCTTCTTGGCAGGAGCGGTTTCTGAGCAAGGCTTCGTTGGTGATCTCTTTAGTACAGAAGTAGAAGAAAACGACCAAACACTGCTTGTCCAATCTAATAAGGGAACAATCTATGAGAGTCAATTGCAAGATTTGAACTTGTCAGAACGTACTAGCAATGGAAGCTTTATTTCAGACACCATTTCAGATGAGGAAGTTTTCGATGCTTACCTCAAAGAAGTCTTTAAAGAGGACAAAACAAATTCATAAAAAGAATCAGTCCAGAGGGCTGATTTCTTTATGTTGAAAAAATTTTCAGAAAATTACAAATAATACTTGAAATTTTACTAGAAAAGTGTAGAATAGAACACATAGTTTGAATAGTATAAAGGAGAAACACATGACAGTTGCAATTGATTGGGAAAACCTTGGATTTTCTTATATGAAATTACCTTACCGTTATATCGCTCACTACAAAAATGGTCAATGGAATCAAGGAGAATTGACAGAGGATGCGACCTTGCATATTTCAGAGTCTTCTCCAAGTCTTCACTATGGACAGCAAGCATTTGAAGGTTTGAAGGCCTATCGTACGAAGGATGGTAGTATTCAACTTTTCCGTCCTGATGAAAATGCCAAGCGTCTGCAACGTACCTGTGACCGTCTCTTGATGCCACAAGTTCCGACAGAAATGTTTGTAGAAGCTTGTAAAGCAGTTGTGCGTGCAAATGAAGAATACGTCCCACCATATGGAACAGGTGGAACACTTTATCTTCGTCCACTTTTGATTGGTGTTGGAGATATTATTGGGGTTAAACCAGCAGAAGAGTATATTTTCACCATCTTTGCTATGCCGGTTGGCAACTACTTTAAAGGTGGATTAGTCCCAACTAACTTCCTGATTCAGGACGAATACGACCGTGCAGCTCCAAATGGTACGGGTGCGGCTAAGGTTGGAGGTAACTATGCTGCTAGTCTACTCCCAGGTAAAATGGCTAAGTCACGCCAATTTTCAGATGTTATCTACCTAGATCCATCTACACATACAAAGATTGAAGAAGTCGGATCAGCTAACTTCTTTGGAATTACAGCTGACAATGAATTTGTAACACCATTGAGTCCATCCATCTTGCCATCCATTACCAAGTACTCTTTGCTTTACTTGGCAGAACACCGCTTGGGCTTGACACCGATCGAAGGTGATGTCCCAATCGATAATTTGGAGCGTTTTGTAGAGGCAGGTGCTTGTGGAACAGCAGCAGTTATTTCTCCAATTGGGGGCATCCAACATGGCGATGATTTCCATGTTTTCTATAGTGAAACAGAAGTAGGTCCTGTGACACGTAAACTTTATGATGAATTGACTGGTATCCAATTTGGTGATGTAGAAGCGCCTGAAGGATGGATTGTCAAAGTGGATTAAAAGACACGAAGCAAAGTGAAACTCCATAGCAGTTGTAATGGCTGAAATGGAGTTTTTTCTTGCTAGTTTGAGCATTTTCTTGTACAATAGAAAAAGTGAAAAGAGGTACAGTATGAGTAAAAAAGATAAGAAAATTGAAATTCAATTAACGGATGCAAAAGTGACTGTTGGAAAAGACAGTTATGATGGTTACGTTTTGACGATTGGGAAAAAGGTTATTGGTGAAATTGCCGAATTAGATAACCAATTTGCCATCATAAAGAATGGAAATGTCGATAGTTTTTATAAAAAACTTGAAAAAGCTGTGGAAATTTTGATTGAAAACTATAATTTGACAAAATAATACTTGTTTTATTGAAAATTTCATGATATAATAGTTCTCGTTAAACATTGGAGAGATAGCGAAGAGGCTAAACGCGGCGGACTGTAAATCCGCTCCTTCGGGTTCGGGGGTTCGAATCCCTCTCTCTCCATTCATCAATGGGGTATAGCCAAGCGGTAAGGCAAGGGACTTTGACTCCCTCATGCGTTGGTTCGAATCCAGCTACCCCAGTTCTTAGGTAATAAATTCAAGATAAAAAGAAAATATCTTAGGGTATTTTATTTTTATAATTGAAAGACGTGAACGATATGAACATGTCCTTGCGGGTGCTTAGGAAAAAAATTATAAGTATGTCAAGTTTAGAAAAACTTGATTGTTGGAGGATTTTTTAGATGAACGAATTTGAAGATTTGCTAAATAGCGTTAGCCAAGTTGAGCCTGGTGATGTTGTTAGTGCTGAAGTATTGACAGTTGATGCGACTCAAGCTAACGTTGCAATCTCTGGGACTGGTGTTGAAGGTGTCTTGACTCTTCGCGAATTGACAAACGATCGCGATGCAGATATCAATGACTTTGTGAAAGTAGGAGAAGTATTGGATGTTCTTGTACTTCGTCAAGTAGTTGGTAAAGATACTGATACAGTTACATACCTTGTATCTAAAAAACGCCTTGAAGCTCGCAAAGCATGGGACAAACTTGTAGGACGCGAAGAAGAAGTTGTTACTGTTAAAGGTACTCGTGCCGTTAAAGGTGGACTTTCAGTAGAATTTGAAGGTGTTCGTGGATTCATCCCAGCTTCAATGTTGGATACTCGTTTCGTACGTAACACTGAGCGTTTCGTAGGTCAAGAATTTGATGCTAAAATCAAAGAAGTTGATCCTAAAGAAAACCGCTTCATCCTTTCACGTCGTGAAGTTGTTGAAGCAGCTACTGCAGCAGCTCGTGCTGAAGTATTCGGTAAATTGGCTGTTGGTGATGTCGTAACTGGTAAAGTTGCTCGTATCACTAGCTTTGGTGCTTTCATCGACCTTGGTGGTGTTGATGGATTGGTTCACTTGACTGAATTGTCACACGAACGTAACGTATCACCTAAATCAGTTGTAACTGTTGGTGAAGAAATCGAAGTGAAAATCCTTGATCTTAACGAAGAAGAAGGACGCGTATCACTTTCACTTAAAGCAACAACACCTGGACCATGGGATGGTGTTGAGCAAAAATTGGCTAAAGGTGATGTAGTAGAAGGAACAGTTAAACGTTTGACTGACTTTGGTGCATTTGTTGAAGTATTGCCAGGTATCGATGGACTTGTTCACGTATCACAAATTTCACACAAACGTATCGAAAATCCAAAAGAAGCTCTTACTGTTGGTCAAGAAGTTACTGTTAAAGTCCTTGATGTTAACGCTGACGCAGAACGTGTATCTCTTTCTATCAAAGCTCTTGAAGAACGTCCAGCTCAAGAAGAAGGACAAAAAGAAGAAAAACGTGCTGCTCGTCCACGTCGTCCAAAACGTCAAGAAAAACGTGATTTCGAACTTCCAGAAACACAAACAGGATTCTCAATGGCTGACTTGTTCGGTGATATCGAACTTTAATCAAATTGATAATCACAAAATCCTTTGTTTAAAACAAGGGATTTTTCTTTTGTCTCTTTCTCATTTTTGATATAATAGTTCTATGTTAGATTCAGAAAAACAATCACAATATCAATTGTTAAATGAGGAACTCTCTTATTTGCTTGACGGTGAGACCAATGTTCTTGCCAATCTTTCGAATGCTAGTGCCCTCCTAAAATCTCGCTTTCCCAATACTGTATTTGCAGGTTTTTATCTGTTTGATGGTAACGAGTTGATTTTAGGGCCTTTTCAGGGTGGTGTTTCTTGTATTCGCATTCCTCTTGGGAAAGGCGTGTGTGGAGAAGCTGCTGAGTTTCAAGAGACTGTTTTAGTTGGCGATGTGAGCACCTATCCAAACTACATTTCTTGTGATAGTATGGCCAAGAGTGAAATCGTAGTTCCCATGCTCAAGAATGGTCAATTGCTGGGTGTCTTAGACCTGGATTCTTCACTTATTGATGATTATAATGCCATTGACCGTGATTACTTGGAACAATTTGTCGCTATTTTGCTTGAGAAGACAGAATGGGACTTTACGATGTTTGAGGAGAAAGCCTAATGTATCAAGCACTTTATCGAAAATATAGAAGCCAAACTTTTTCACAATTGGTCGGACAAGAAGTTGTGGCTAAAACCCTAAAACAAGCGGTCGAGCAGGAAAAGATTAGTCATGCCTATCTTTTCTCAGGCCCTCGTGGGACTGGGAAGACCAGTGTAGCCAAGATTTTTGCCAAGGCTATGAACTGTCCCAATCAAGTGGACGGAGAACCGTGTAATAACTGCTATATCTGTCAGGCTGTGACAGAAGGTAGCTTAGAAGATGTTATCGAAATGGATGCAGCTTCGAATAACGGAGTCGATGAAATCCGTGAAATTCGTGATAAATCCACCTATGCTCCTAGTTTGGCACGTTATAAGGTCTATATCATAGACGAGGTTCATATGCTGTCTACAGGAGCTTTTAATGCGCTTTTGAAGACGCTAGAAGAACCGACTCAAAATGTTGTCTTTATCTTGGCGACCACCGAATTGCACAAGATTCCAGCAACTATTTTATCGCGTGTCCAACGTTTTGAGTTTAAATCGATTCGAACGCAAGATATCACGGCACACATTCATCATATTTTAGAAAAAGAAAATATCAGTTCTGAGCCAGAGGCTGTGGAAATCATTGCTAGACGGGCTGAAGGTGGAATGCGGGATGCCTTGTCTATTCTGGATCAAGCCTTGAGTTTGACGCAAGGAAATGCTTTAACGACAGCTATTTCTGAGGAGATTACAGGCACTATTAGTCTATCAGCTCTAGATGACTATGTGGCTGCCTTGGCCCAACAGGAGGTCCCCAAAGCACTCGATTCTTTGAATCTTTTGTTTGAAAATGGCAAGAGCATGACTCGTTTTGTGACGGACCTCTTGCAGTATTTGCGGGATCTATTAGTTGTTCAGACAGGTGGCGAAAATACTCATCATAGTCCAGTTTTTATGGACAATCTAGCTCTTTCTCAGGAAAGTCTCTTTGAAATGATTCGAATAGCGACTGTGAGCTTGGCGGATATGAAAGCAAGCCTACAACCTAAGATTTATGCTGAGATGATGACCATTCGTTTAGCGGAGATTAAGCCTGAACCAGTGCTTTCAGGAGCTGTCGAGGGTGAGATTTCTGCACTGAGACAGGAAATCGCTCGTCTTAAACAAGAACTTGCCAATGTTGGAACAGCTCCTAAACAAGTGGCGCCAATCCCTAGCCGTCCAGCCACTTCCAAGACTGTCTATCGAGTAGACCGTAATAAGGTTCAGGCTATCCTACAAGAAGCTGTTGAAAATCCTGAATTGGCGCGGCAAAACTTGATTCGCCTCCAGAATGCGTGGGGAGAAGTGATCGAAAGCTTAGCTGGTCCTGATAAGGCTCTGCTTGTTGGTTCTCAACCAGTTGCGGCCAACGAACACCATGCTATTTTAGCCTTTGAGTCTAATTTCAATGCAGGACAAACCATGAAACGGGATAACCTCAATACCATGTTTGGCAATATTCTCAGTCAAGCGGCTGGATTTTCACCTGAAATCCTGGCAATTTCCCTAGAGGAATGGAAAGAGGTTCGTGCAGCATTTTCAGCTAGAAACAAGTCTTCTCAATCAGATCAAGAGGCGGAAGAAGAAAGCCTAATTCCAGAAGGATTTGAATTTCTGGCTGATAAAGTCATGGTCGAAGAAGACTAAAAGTGGATTTCATGGTACAATAATCCTATGACTAGACAACAATTTATCGTGATAGCACTATTTACTGCTGCTGAGACTTATTTTTTCAATGAAGCTTGGATGACGGGTCGCTATTTTATGGCAGCCTTTTGGGCCATTCTACTTTTTCGAAATTTTAGGTTAAGTTATGTAATGGGGAAAATAGTAGATGCCATTGATCAGCACCTAAACCGCAAGGATTAGTCACTAGCTTCTAAACAAAATCAAAGCCTTTTAGGCTTTTTTTTGTTATACTAGTAGAGTATATTTATGGACCTTTCCTTGTATTTTTAGAGAAATGTAAGTGATTTCTTTAAGGGTAAAGGAAGTAGGCCAGAAAAAGAAAGGAACTATCATGTCAGTATTAGAGATCAAAGATCTTCACGTTGAAATTGAAGGAAAAGAAATTTTGAAAGGGGTCAATCTGACTCTGAAAACAGGAGAAATCGCAGCTATCATGGGACCAAATGGTACTGGTAAATCGACTCTTTCTGCAGCTATTATGGGGAACCCTAACTATGAGGTTACTAAAGGGAAGGTCTTGTTTGATGGCGTAAACATCCTTGAGTTGGAAGTGGACGAGCGTGCGCGTATGGGACTTTTCCTTGCTATGCAATACCCATCTGAAATCCCTGGAATTACCAACGCAGAGTTTCTTCGTGCAGCCATGAATGCTGGCAAAGAAGATGACGAGAAGATTTCAGTTCGTGAGTTTATCACTAAACTAGACGAAAAAATGGAATTGCTCAACATGAAAGAAGAAATGGCAGAGCGTTACCTCAACGAAGGTTTCTCAGGTGGTGAGAAAAAACGTAATGAAATTCTTCAACTCTTGATGTTGGAACCAACTTTTGCCCTCTTGGATGAGATTGACTCTGGTCTTGATATTGACGCACTTAAAGTTGTATCGAAAGGTGTCAATGCTATGCGTGGCGAAGGTTTTGGTGCTATGATCATCACACACTACCAACGTCTTTTGAACTACATTACACCAGACGTGGTACACGTGATGATGGAAGGTCGTGTTGTTCTTTCTGGTGGTCCAGAATTGGCTGCCCGTTTGGAACGTGAAGGATACGCAAAACTAGCTGAAGAACTTGGCTACGACTACAAGGAAGAATTGTAATTCCCTCGTATCTTTTAGGAGAAGTAAATGACTAAAGAGAATATTAAACTTTTTTCAGAAATGCACGCTGAACCAAGCTGGTTGGCTGACCTCCGTCAAAAAGCTTTTGATAAGATTGAGAGTTTGGAATTACCAGTTATCGAGCGTGTCAAATTTCACCGTTGGAATCTGGGAGATGGAACCATCACAGAAAGTGAGCCTTCAGCAAATGTTCCAGACTTCACAGCTCTAGATAATCACTTGAAGTTGGTTCAAGTAGGAACGCAGACTGTTTTTGAACAAACTCCAGTTGAATTGGCTGAACAAGGAGTAATCTTTACAGACTTCCACTCAGCTTTAGAAGAAATTCCCGAACTTATCGAGGAATTCTTCATGTCATCTGTTAAGTATGATGACGATAAGTTGGCAGCCTACCATACAGCTTACTTTAACAGTGGTGCTGTTCTCTACATTCCTGATAATGTTGAGATTACAGAACCAATTGAAGGTATTTTCTACCAAGACAGCGATAGCGATGTGCCATTTAACAAGCATATCCTTATCATTGCTGGTAAAAACTCTAAAATAAGCTATCTTGAACGTCTAGAGTCACGTGGTGAAGGTAGTGCTAAGGCAACTGCCAATATCACAGTTGAAGTGATTGCTCGTTCTGGTGCGCAAGTGAAATTTGCTGCGATTGACCGTCTAGGTGAAAATGTTACGGCCTACATTAGCCGTCGTGGTAAACTAGGCAACGATGCAAGCATTGACTGGGCTATCGGTGTCATGAACGAAGGAAATGTTGTTGCTGATTTTGATAGCGACTTGATTGGAAATGGTAGCCATGCTGACCTTAAAGTCGTAGCTCTTTCAAGTGGCCGTCAGGTGCAAGGGATTGACACTCGAGTGACTAACTACGGATGTAACTCAATCGGAAATATCCTCCAACATGGGGTTATCCTTGAAAAAGCAACTTTGACCTTCAATGGTATTGGACACATTATCAAGGGTGCCAAGGGAGCAGATGCGCAGCAAGAGAGTCGTGTTCTTATGCTTTCAGACCAAGCACGTTCAGATGCCAACCCAATTCTTTTGATTGATGAAAATGACGTAACTGCAGGTCACGCGGCCTCTATCGGTCAGGTGGATCCAGAAGATATGTACTACCTCATGAGCCGTGGCTTGGATAAGGCAACTGCTGAGTGTTTGGTTGTTCGCGGTTTCCTTGGCTCCGTAATTGTTGAGATTCCAGTCAAAGAAGTTCGTGAAGAAATGATTGCAACCATCGAAGAAAAATTGTCAAAACGCTAAGGGGAAGCCTATGTTTGATGTAGAAGCGATTCGCAAGGATTTTCCAATTTTAGACCAGATTGTCAACGATGAACCTCTGGTCTATCTGGACAATGCCGCGACGACACAAAAACCACTAGCAGTTCTGGAAACGATTAACCGCTATTATGAGCAGGACAATGCAAATGTTCATCGTGGGGTTCATACCTTGGCGGAGCGAGCAACAGCTTCCTATGAGGCGGCTCGTGAAACCATTCGTAAGTTTATCAATGCAGACTCTACAAAGGAAGTTCTCTTTACCAGAGGAACGACAACCAGCCTTAACTGGGTGGCACGCTTTGCTGAGGAAATCCTGACTGAGGGAGACCAGGTCTTGATCTCAGTAATGGAACATCATTCCAATATCATTCCATGGCAGGAAGCTTGTCGCAAGACTGGGGCAGAGCTTGTCTATGTTTATCTCAAGGACGGAGCTCTGGATATGGATGACTTGCGCGCTAAATTGACTGATAAAGTCAAGTTTGTCTCCCTAGCTCACGCCTCAAATGTTCTTGGTGTGGTCAATCCTATCAAAGAAATCACTCAATTAGCCCACCAAGTTGGAGCTATCATGGTGGTGGATGGTGCTCAATCTACACCTCATATGAAGATTGATGTACAGGACTTGGATGTGGACTTCTTTGCCTTTTCAGGTCACAAGATGGCTGGCCCTACAGGCATCGGTGTTCTTTACGGTAAAGAAAAGTATCTGGAACAAATGTCACCAGTTGAGTTTGGTGGCGAGATGATTGATTTCGTCTATGAGCAATCTGCTAGTTGGAAGGAATTGCCTTGGAAATTTGAGGCTGGAACGCCAAATATGGCAGGTGCTATTGGACTTGCTGCAGCAGTGGATTATCTGGAAAAGATTGGTATGGATGCCATTGAATCTCATGAACAGGAATTGATTGCATACGTCTTTCCAAAATTGCAGGAAATTGAAGGGTTAACCATTTATGGTTCGCAAGACCTGGCTAAACGTTCAGGTGTCATTGCCTTTAATCTAGGTGACCTTCATCCCCACGACCTCGCGACAGCTATGGATTATGAAGGAGTAGCGGTTCGTGCCGGTCACCATTGCGCCCAACCTTTGCTTCAGTATTTGGAAGTTCCAGCAACAGCTCGTGCAAGTTTTTATATCTACAATACCAAGGCAGATTGTGACAAGCTAGTTGATGCCCTACAAAAGACAAAGGAGTTTTTCAATGGCACTTTCTAAACTAGATAGCCTTTATATGGCAGTGGTGGCAGACCATTCGAAAAATCCACATCACCAAGGGAAGCTGGAAGATGCTGAGCAAATCAGCCTCAATAATCCAACCTGTGGGGATGTCATCAACCTCTCTGTCAAGTTTGACGCAGAGGACCGTTTGGAAGATATTGCTTTTCTAAATTCAGGATGCACGATTTCAACTGCCTCTACTAGTATGATGACAGATGCAGTTTTAGGCAAGACCAAACAAGAAATTTTAGAGCTTGCGACCATTTTTTCAGAAATGGTTCAAGGTCAAAAAGATGACCGCCAAGACCAACTTGGCGATGCAGCTTTCTTATCAGGTGTTGCCAAATTTCCACAACGGATTAAGTGTGCAACTCTAGCTTGGAATGCACTTAAGAAAACAATTGAAGATCAAGATAACAAGTAAGACAAGTTTCTTTTGTCTTATGAATCAGTAGAAATGAAGAATGAAAGAAAGGATATTATGGCTGAAGAAAGAGTAGAACCAAAACCAATTGACCTTGGTGAATATAAATTTGGTTTCCATGACGATGTAGAGCCTGTCCTATCGACAGGAAAAGGATTGAACGAAGAAGTCATTCGCGAATTATCAGCTGCTAAGGGAGAACCTGAGTGGATGTTAGAATTCCGTTTGAAGTCTTATGAAACCTTCAAAAAAATGCCTATGCAAACCTGGGGAGCAGACTTGTCAGAGATTGACTTTGATGACTTGATCTACTACCAAAAACCATCTGACAAACCAGCCCGTTCTTGGGATGATGTACCTGAAAAGATTAAAGAAACCTTTGAACGTATCGGAATTCCAGAAGCTGAGCGTGCTTATCTAGCAGGGGCCTCTGCCCAGTACGAGTCAGAAGTGGTATACCACAACATGAAGGAAGAGTTTGAGAAGTTAGGAATTATCTTTACAGATACGGATTCTGCCCTCAAGGAATACCCAGACTTGTTTAAACAATACTTTGCTAAGTTGGTACCGCCGACTGATAACAAGTTGGCAGCCCTCAACTCTGCAGTATGGTCGGGTGGAACCTTTATCTACGTGCCAAAAGGTGTCAAGGTAGATATTCCACTTCAAACCTACTTCCGTATCAACAACGAAAATACAGGTCAGTTCGAACGTACCTTGATTATCGTTGATGAAGGAGCAAGCGTCCACTACGTAGAAGGATGTACAGCACCAACATATTCTAGCAACAGCTTGCACGCTGCCATTGTAGAAATTTTCGCTTTGGACGGAGCTTATATGCGTTATACAACCATCCAAAACTGGTCTGATAATGTCTATAACTTGGTAACAAAACGTGCCAAAGCTTTGAAAGATGCGACTGTTGAGTGGATTGATGGTAACTTGGGTGCTAAAACAACCATGAAATATCCATCTGTTTATCTGGATGGAGAAGGAGCCCGTGGAACCATGCTTTCGATTGCCTTTGCCAATGCAGGGCAACACCAAGACACGGGTGCCAAGATGATCCACAACGCACCGCATACAAGCTCGTCTATCGTTTCTAAATCCATCGCTAAAGGCGGAGGAAAGGTTGACTACCGCGGACAAGTAACCTTTAACAAGAACTCTAAGAAATCTGTTTCTCACATCGAGTGTGATACCATTATCATGGATGACTTATCAGCGTCAGATACCATTCCATTCAATGAAATTCACAACTCGCAAGTTGCTTTGGAGCACGAAGCTAAGGTTTCTAAGATTTCAGAGGAACAACTCTACTACCTCATGAGCCGTGGTTTGTCAGAATCTGAGGCAACCGAGATGATTGTCATGGGATTTGTCGAACCCTTCACAAAAGAACTTCCAATGGAATACGCAGTTGAGCTGAATCGCTTGATTAGCTATGAAATGGAAGGATCTGTCGGATAAAACCCAAAAGGAGAAGCAAATGGGATTTTTAAAGCGTTTATTTGGAACGATTGAAAAAGTGAATAAGGGAGAAGCCCCGATTGAAGAGTTGGATCAGGCATTTGTTTTTGATCTTGAAGCAGAAGCTGATGATTATTGGCGACAAATGGAACAAAACCTCTTGATAAACGCTGTAAAAGGCGTTGGTGGTCCTGAAGCCGTGGAACGTGCTTTTGTTCTTACTAATTTCAAAGAAAATCAAGAAACCTTTGAGCTCTTTTATCAGGTAAATGGTCAACTTCTTTCATGGAGAGAGATGGATGCGACAGTTGTTGATAAAATCAGCAATCAACTCCTTCCGCAAGCGGCAGAAGTAGCGCGTGCAGTAAATGAAAATTATGAAGAGGCAAATGTACCAGTAATCCAGTACGCTATGCTTCAGTTTGAAACTGCAACCATGGCTTGGTTTGGTCGGAAGCTGACAACAGCTTCTCCAGAAGCCCAATTGACTTTTGAAGAATTGGTATCAGGTTGGCGCGCTATTTTGGAACAAGAAGTTCCAAATCGTCCTTTAGATAGTGACCGTCCCTTCCCTTACTTTGAAGTTTAAAAAATCCCAAATCCCCAAAAACTTTCAATGGAGTATACTGTTGAGCTTACTCGCTTGATAGGTAACAAATTGAAAGAATCAGTGGGTAAAAATGCAAATTCTGAACAGGAATCCTTTCTGTTCAGATTTTTTTCAAAAAAGAACCTAATAAATATTCACAAAAATGCTTTTATATGGTAAAATAAAACAATTACATTTAGTGGAGATGAAGTATGAATATTTTTAGAACCAAGGATGTTAGTCTGAGACAGACAGAGATGCGTCGCCATTTGAAATTGTGGGATTTGATTTTATTGGGAATCGGTGCCATGGTAGGGACGGGGATTTTCACCATTACAGGAACAGCAGCGGCTACTCTAGCTGGTCCCTCACTAGTGATTTCCATTGTGATTTCTGCCCTGTGTGTTTCTCTATCAGCTCTCTTTTTTGCAGAATTTGCCTCTCGTGTACCCGCAACTGGGGGTGCTTATAGTTATCTCTATGCGATTTTGGGAGAATTGCCAGCCTGGATTGCTGGCTGGTTGACCATCATGGAATTCATGACGGCTGTTTCAGGTGTGGCGTCTGGCTGGGCAGCTTACTTTAAGGGATTGCTCAGTGATTATGGTATCTCCATGCCCCAAGCCTTGAATGGAACCTTTAACCCTAAACAGGGAACCTATATTGATCTTCTACCTATTTTAGTACTGACATTGGTAACGGGATTGGTTTTATTAAATTCTAAGGCAGCTTTGCGATTTAATTCGCTTTTAGTGGTCTTGAAATTCTCAGCTCTCGCCTTATTTATCCTAGTTGGTATTTGGTACATCAAGCCAGAAAATTGGGCGAATTTTGCTCCATTTGGCTTTGGTCAACTATATGGTGGAAGTACTGGGATTATGGCGGGTGCATCTTTGATGTTCTTTGGTTTTCTCGGATTTGAGTCTATTTCCATGGCAGTTGATGAAATTCAAAGTCCTCAAAAAAATATTCCTCGCGGAATCGTACTTTCTCTGACAATCGTCACCATTCTCTATGCTTTGGTAACCTTAGTATTGACAGGGATTGTTCACTACAGTAAACTCAATGTGGACGATGCAGTAGCATTTTCATTACGGAGTATTGGTATCGGCTGGGCAGCAAATTATGTTTCGCTTGTAGCCATTTTAACCCTGATAACCGTATGTATCTCTATGACTTATGCTTTATCTCGGATGATTTATAGCTTAGCGCGTGATGGACTTTTACCTCAAAGTTTCAAACAATTAAGCAAGACTAGTCGCGTTCCTAAAAATGCGACCCTTTTAACAGGAGTTGCTTCAGCTATTGCTGCAGGAGTGTTTCCTCTAGCCAGTATTGCAGCCTTCTTAAATATTTGTACGCTAGCTTATCTGATTTTGCTAGCCTACGGAATAATAAAACTCAGAAAGGATAAGGGCATGCCAAAAGAGGGAGAGTTTAAAACTCCTTTGGTACCACTCTTGCCAATTCTTTCCATCCTTATCTGTGTTTCCTTTATGCTTCAATATAGTCTAGATACCTGGATTGCCTTTGGCATTGCTCTTTTAGTTGGTCTAGTCATTTACTTTACTTACGGCTTCCGCCATTCAACCCTCGCAGAAGAAGAATAAAAGCTGGGAATTCCCAGCTTTTTTAATCTTTCACATAAGTAAATCCTTCACCCAGAATTTCATGAGCCTCAGTGATGGTGATAAAGGCTTGAGGGTCGATTTTGTGAATCATATCTTTCATTTTAACGATTTCATTCCGACCGACGATACAGTAGATAATTTTTAAATCCTTTTTGCTGTAGTAGCCTTGACCAGATATAAAGGTAACGCCACGTCCGAGTTCATCGTTAATCTCTTTGGCCAATTGATCAGGATATTGGGTAATAATCATAAATCCTTTACCAGCATAACCTCCTTCGCCTATCAAGTCGATAACACGAGCGATAATAAAGTCAAACAAGAGGGTATAGGTAACGAGACGAAGATCCTGGAAGATAATCAAAATCAACATTAAGATAAAAAAGTCAATCCCAAAAAGCAATTTACCAATCGAAATATTAGTATATTTGTTGAGGATACGGGCAACGATATCAGAACCACCAGTGGTTCCACCAGCATTAAAGATAATTCCTAAACCAACCCCCAGTAAGACTCCTGAGACTAAAGCGACAATGATGAGATCCCCTTGCAAGTCGATGTGCAAAGGAATGCGCTCAAAGATTGCTAGCCAAACGGAGAGTGAAATAGATCCTAGAAGGCTGGAGTAGAGGGTCTTAGGTCCAAATATCTTCCAAGCCAGGATAAATAAAGGGATATTAATTAAGAGGTTCATCAATGAGACAGGAATCTTAAAGAGATAGTAAGTAATCAAGGTAATACCTGTCGCCCCTCCCTCAAATAAATGATAAGGAACAACAAAGTAGGTAAGACCGAAGGCATAGATAGCAGCTCCAAGAATAATGGTGATAATCGGTTGAAGTTTTCGAATCATAGTTGTTCCTCACTTTTCTATAGATAGATTATACCAAAAATTCAGTTCTTTTCATCGGATCACTTATGATTTTTTATCATTTTTTTGATATAATATAGGAGAAAATCCCAATCCTATCGAGAAGAATAGAAAGATTGAATTATGACACAAGTAAAAATTGTAACGGACTCTTCTGTTACTATCGAACCAGAAGTAGTTAAAGAATTAAATATCACTGTTGTCCCACTATCAGTTATGATTGATAGTGTGCTTTATTCGGATGCAGATTTAAAAGAGGGAGAATTCCTTCATCTTATGCAACAAAGTAAGAATCTGCCTAAAACAAGTCAGCCCCCTGTGGGAGTGTTTGCTGAGGTCTTTGAAGAGCTAGGTAAAGATGGCAGTCAAATTATCGCCATTCACATGTCCCATGCCTTGTCTGGAACTGTGGAAGCTGCTCGCCAAGGGGCAAGTCTCTCAACTGCTGATGTAACGGTTATTGATAGTTCCTTTACAGATCAAGCGATGAAGTTCCAAGTTGTTGAAGCCGCAAAACTTGCTAAAGAAGGTAAAGACTTAGAAACGATCTTAGCTCATGTAGAGGACGTCAAAAATCATACAGAACTTTATATCGGTGTTTCGACGCTAGAAAACTTAGTTAAGGGTGGTCGTATTGGACGTGTGACAGGATTACTAAGCTCACTCTTGAATATTCGTGTAATAATGCAGATGAAAAACCACGAACTCCAACCAATCGTCAAAGGACGTGGAGCGAAAACTTTCAAAAAGTGGCTTGAGGAATTAACCAATACTCTTTCCCAAAAATCAGTTGCGGAGATTGGAATTTCCTATGCTGGAACGAACGAATGGGCGAATGAGATGAGGGCATTATTGCAACCTTATGTTGAGAAGCCAATCTCTGTATTGGAAACTGGCTCTATTATTCAAACTCATACTGGAGAGAATGCTTGGGCAATTCTAATTCGCTACAATTCCTAAAAAAATAGAGAAAAAATGGTCAAAATAGTGTTTTTGACTTGACCTATAGCCGATTTTAGGATATGATTATATTTGTTAATTAGAAATTATTTGGAGGATTTGTTAACATGGCAAACAAACAAGATTTGATCGCTAAAGTAGCAGAAGCTACAGAATTGACTAAGAAAGATTCAGCAGCAGCAGTTGACGCTGTATTTGCAGCAGTAACTGAATACCTTGCAGCTGGTGAAAAAGTTCAATTGATTGGTTTCGGTAACTTTGAAGTTCGTGAGCGTGCTGCACGTAAAGGTCGCAACCCACAAACTGGTAAAGAAATCAAAATCGCAGCTTCTAAAGTTCCAGCATTCAAAGCTGGTAAAGCTCTTAAAGACGCTGTTAAATAATGAATTTTCAAAAAGCCTATTGTATCAAGCTTCATTGTTTGGTCGATAGGCTTTTTTTGTTTATTTGAGAAGTTGATGTTATGATTCTTTGCAAAAAGAAAAAGGTTCCCATGTTTGAGAACCTTCTTTTCATTAGTTTTTAGAAGCTGCTTGGAATTCAGGGTTTTTCCATGCTTCATCAATGATAGCTTGCAATTCTTTAGCAGATGCTTGCATTTTTTGAGTTTCAGCATCGTTCAATGGAATGTTTACTGGACGAACGATACCGTGTGCACCAACAACAGCTGGTTGACCGATAAAGACGTTTTTAACACCGTATTGCCCTTCTTGGAAGACTGAAAGTGGAAGTACTGCATTTTCGTCATCAAGGATTGCTTTTGTGATACGAGCAAGTGCTACAGCGATACCGTAGTAGGTAGCTCCTTTTTTGTTGATGATTGTGTAGGCAGCGTCACGAACACCTTCGAACAATTCAATCAATTCAGCTTCTTGAACGTTTTGAGTGTCTTTAAGGAATTCTTCAAGGTTTACACCAGCGATGTTAGCGTGTGACCAAACCGCAAATTCAGAATCTCCGTGTTCACCCATGATGTAGGCGTGAACTGAACGAGCATCAACATCCAATTTTTCAGCAAGTGCTTGACGGAAACGTGCTGAGTCAAGTGAAGTACCTGAACCGATAACACGTTCTTTAGGGAATCCAGAGAATTTCCAAGTTGAGTAAGTCAAAACGTCAACTGGGTTAGCTGCAACAAGGAAGATACCATCGAAACCTGATTCAACAACTTGTGTTACGATTGATTTGTTGATTGCCAAGTTTTTACCTACAAGGTCAAGGCGAGTTTCACCTGGTTTTTGAGGAGCACCTGCAGTGATAACAACAAGGTCAGCGTCTGCACAGTCAGAGTATTGAGCAGCGTAGATTTTTTTAGGTGAAGTGAAGGCAAGGGCGTGGCTAAGGTCAAGCGCATCACCAACAGCTTTTTCGTGTAATTGTGGAATTTCGATAATTCCAAGCTCTTGTGCAATTCCTTGGTTAACAAGTGCGAAAGCATAAGATGAACCTACGGCACCGTCACCAACAAGGATCACTTTTTTGTGTTGTTTAGTTGAAGTCATTATCTAAACATCTCCTTCATTTTTTTTAGGGGAATCCCCAGACAATTTCATTCTATCACTTTTGAAAAGCTTTGTCACGAATATTCTATTCGGTTATCGATGTAAACGTTTTAGTGGTTTTCAAAGACTGAAATGAAGGACAAATTATGGTATAATATATCTAATTACTAATAGTGAAATGAGGCATTTATGAATGCAGGATAGAAATTTAGTGAATGTCAATCTGACAAAGGAGATGAAGACCAGCTTTATCGACTACGCCATGAGTGTTATCGTAGCGCGTGCTCTTCCTGATGTTCGAGATGGCTTAAAACCAGTTCACCGTCGTATTCTATACGGAATGAATGAACTAGGTGTTACTCCAGACAAACCCCATAAAAAATCAGCCCGTATTACAGGGGATGTTATGGGTAAATACCACCCTCACGGAGACTCGTCTATTTATGAGGCTATGGTTCGTATGGCCCAGTGGTGGAGCTATCGTTACATGCTCGTTGATGGGCATGGAAACTTTGGTTCTATGGACGGGGATGGTGCAGCCGCACAGCGTTATACTGAGGCACGTATGAGCAAGATTGCTCTGGAAATGCTTCGTGACATCAATAAAAACACGGTTGATTTCGTAGACAACTACGATGCCAATGAACGTGAACCCTTGGTTTTGCCAGCTCGTTTTCCAAACCTTTTGGTCAATGGGGCAACTGGGATTGCCGTAGGGATGGCTACCAACATTCCTCCTCACAACCTAGGTGAAACCATTGATGCCGTGAAGCTAGTCATGGACAATCCAGATGTGACTACTAAGGACTTGATGGAAGTCTTGCCTGGTCCAGACTTTCCAACTGGTGCCCTTGTTATGGGGAAATCAGGTATTCATAAGGCCTACGAAACTGGTAAAGGCTCTATTGTTCTTCGTTCTCGTACTGAAATCGAAGAAACTAAGACTGGCCGTGAACGAATCGTTGTAACGGAATTTCCATACATGGTCAACAAAACCAAGGTCCATGAGCACATTGTTCGTTTGGTTCAGGAAAAACGGATTGAGGGCATTACAGCAGTACGTGATGAGTCCAACCGTGAAGGCGTTCGCTTTGTAATCGAGGTTAAACGCGACGCGTCTGCCAACGTTATCCTCAACAATCTTTTCAAGATGACCCAGATGCAAACCAACTTTGGTTTCAATATGCTGGCAATTCAAAATGGCGTACCAAAGATCTTGTCCCTTCGTCAAATTTTGGATGCTTATATCGAACACCAAAAAGAAGTGGTTGTTCGTCGTACACATTTTGACAAGGAAAAAGCAGAAGCGCGTGCGCACATCTTAGAAGGTCTTCTAATTGCACTTGACCATATCGACGAAGTGATTCGTATTATCCGTGCAAGTGAAACAGATGCCGAAGCACAAGCTGAGTTGATGAGCAAGTTTAAGCTTTCAGAGCGTCAAAGTCAAGCTATCCTTGATATGCGTCTTCGTCGTTTGACAGGATTGGAACGTGATAAGATTCAGTCTGAATATGATGAATTAATTGCCTTGATTGCAGATTTGGCTGATATTCTTGCCAAACCTGAGCGCGTGGCGCAAATTATCAAAGAGGAATTGGACGAAGTCAAACGCAAGTTTGGTGACAAGCGTCGTACGGAGTTGATGATCGGAGAAGTCTTAACTCTTGAAGATGAAGATTTGATTGAAGAAACGGATGTCTTGATTACCCTATCTAACAAGGGCTATATCAAACGTTTGGACCAAGGTGAGTTCACTGCTCAAAAACGTGGTGGCCGTGGGGTTCAAGGTACTGGGGTTAAGGATGATGACTTTGTGCGTGAGCTGGTTTCAACCAGCACCCATGATCATCTGCTCTTCTTTACTAATAAAGGACGTGTCTACCGCCTTAAAGGTTATGAAATCCCTGAATATGGTCGTACCGCTAAGGGATTGCCAGTTGTCAATCTATTGAAGTTGGACGAAGGTGAGAGTATTCAGACCATTATCAACGTTGAGTCTGAACGTAGTGATGACGCCTATCTCTTCTTCACAACCCGTCACGGTATCGTGAAACGAACCAGTGTTAAAGAGTTCGCTAATATTCGTCAAAATGGACTTAAAGCTTTGAATCTCAAGGATGAAGATGAACTGATTAATGTCTTGCTGACAGAAGAAGATACCGATATCATCATTGGTACCAAGTTTGGTTATTCTGTTCGCTTTAATCAGTCAGCTGTTCGTGGCATGAGCCGTATCGCGACAGGTGTCCGAGGAGTTAACCTTCGTGAAGGTGACACAGTAGTTGGCGCTAGCGTGATTACAAACCAAGACGAAGTTCTTATCATCACTGAAAAAGGATATGGTAAACGTACACTTGCTACTGAATATCCTACTAAGGGCCGTGGTGGTAAAGGGATGAAGACTGCCAATGTTGCTGAGAAGAATGGTCCTCTGGCAGGTCTCCTTACTGTTAAAGGAGATGAAGACCTGATGATTATCACAGATACAGGTGTCATGATCCGTACAAATGTTGCCAATATTTCACAAACTGGACGCTCAACTATGGGAGTTAAGGTGATGCGTCTAGATCAGGATGCTAAGATTGTGACCTTTACAACGGTTGCTGCGGCAGAAAAAGAAGAAGTTGGGACTGAAATTGAAACAGAAGGTGAAGCATAATGTCTCATAAAAAAACGAAAAATAAAAAGAGTAAGAAAAACAAGCGCAGAAATCTATTTATCAATATTTTAGCGGGTTTCTTAATTCTTTTATCGCTAGCTTTAATTTTTAATTCAAAGATTCGCGATATCTTTTTGGTCTGGAATACCAATAAATACCAAGTCAATCAAGTCACTAAGGAAAATATAGATGAAAATCTAAAAACCGAAGGGAATTTTGATTTTGACTCTGTTAAGTCTATTTCATCCGAAGCTGTATTGGCTTCACAATGGGATGCTCAGAAACTTCCCGTTATTGGAGGTATTGCTATTCCCGAAGTAGAGATTAACCTCCCTATTTTCAAAGGGTTGGATAATGTAAACTTGTTCTACGGAGCAGGGACCATGAAACCAGACCAAAAAATGGGAGAAGGCAACTATTCTCTAGCCAGTCACCATATCTTTACTGCTGAAAATGCCAGTCAAATGCTCTTCTCGCCTTTGGTCAATGCCAAAGCAGGTATGAAAATTTACCTGACGGATAAGGATAAAGTTTATACTTATGAGATTACAGAAGTAAAACGTGTTACACCAGACCGTGTAGATGAAATCGAAGATCGTGATGGCGTAAAAGAGATTACTTTGGTTACTTGTGTTGATTATAATGAGACCGAGCGTATAATCGTCAAAGGAATCTTTAAAGACTCAAAAGCTTATTCTGAGACTTCTGAGGATATTTTGAAGGCCTTTAATCAACCGTATAGACAACGTTATTAAGAATGAATGAACCAGTGAAGTGCTATTTCACTGGTTTTTATGTTAACAAAATAGGATCAAAATAGTTCTTATGAAAAGGGTTTGTAAGCTTTACGATAAAGATTTTTAAGATAAATGTTTTAGAAATTCACAGAAAACGCTTTCGAGAAAACAAGAATTATGTTATAATTATCACAAATAAAAGTTTAGGAGTTTTTTATGGTCTCTTCAGAATTTATTTCAAAGATTGAATTTGCTTGCAAGAAGAAAGAAAGTCTTTATAGCCAAAGTAAGTTTAAGTATGCGATTCGTTCCATGTTTGCAGGTGCTTTTCTAACATTTAGTACGGCTGCGGGCGCAGTTGGGGCTGACTTGATTAATAAGATCGCTCCAGGTAGTGGACGTTTTCTCTTCCCATTTGTTTTTGCTTGGGGATTGGCCTACATTGTTTTCTTGAATGCTGAACTGGTGACTTCAAATATGATGTTTTTGACAGCTGGTAGTTTCTTGAAAAAAATCTCATGGAGAAAAACAGCTGAGATTTTGCTTTACTGTACCTTGTTCAACCTTATCGGAGCCTTGATAGCAGGTTGGGGCTTTGCCCACTCAGCAGCCTATGCAAATCTAACACATGATAGCTTCATTTCAGGGGTTGTAGAGATGAAGTTAGGTCGTTCCAATGAGCTAGTCTTGCTTGAAGGTATTTTAGCCAATATCTTTGTAAACATCGCCATTCTTTCATTCGTTTTGGTGAAAGACGGTGGGGCTAAACTTTGGCTTGTTTTGTCAGCAATTTACATGTTTGTATTCTTAACAAACGAACACATTGCTGCGAACTTTGCTTCTTTTGCGATTGTTAAGTTCAGTGTTGCAGCTGATTCAATTGCTAACTTTGACATACCTAATATTCTTCGTCACTGGGGTGTAACCTTTGTCGGAAACTTTATCGGAGGAGGTCTCTTGATGGGCTTGCCATACGCCTTCCTCAATAAAAATGAAGATACTTATGTCGATTAAAGAAATGAGCACGAGTGAATCGTGCTTTTTTGTTTGATGTGTAAGACTAGTCATAGTTGTTCCTTATATCAAAATATAGAAAATCAGTATTGGAAAAGACTAGCCCAAGATGATACAATATCCCTAATGAAGCTATTTGGAGGTCGTCTTATGACTCGTGATTTTAAATTTGAAACTCTACAATTACATGCTGGGCAAGTAGTTGATCCAGCGACCAAATCTCGTGCAGTACCGATTTATCAAACAACATCCTTTGTTTTTGATGACACGCAGGAAGGTGCTGATTTGTTTGCCTTGAGAAAACCAGGGAACATTTATACTCGTATTACCAACCCTACAACAGCGGCATTTGAAGAAAGAATCGCTGCTCTTGAAGGTGGTGTTGGAGCACTAGCGACAGCATCAGGTATGGCTGCTGTAACCTACACTATTTTGGCGCTTGCTCACGCAGGTGACCATGTGGTGGCTGCGTCAACTATTTACGGTGGGACCTTCAATCTCTTGAAGGAAACCCTTCCTCGTTATGGAATCACAACTACCTTTGTCGATGTGGATAATTTGGAAGAAGTGGAAGCAGCTATCAATGACAATACAAAGCTTGTCTTGATTGAAACCTTGGGGAATCCCTTGATTAACATTCCTGACTTGGAAAAATTGGCTGAGATTGCGCATAAACACCAGATTCCTCTCGTTTCGGACAATACTTTTGCCACACCATATTTGATTAACGTCTTCTCTCACGGTGTAGATATTTCCATTCACTCAGCAACTAAGTTTATCGGTGGGCATGGTACGACTATTGGAGGAGTGATTGTCGATAGCGGTCGTTTTGACTGGGCAGCTTCAGGGAAATTCCCTCAATTTGTTGAGGAAGACCCAAGTTACCACAACTTGAGCTATACTCGTGATGTGGGTGCAGCAGCCTTTATTATCGCTGTTCGTGTTCAATTGCTCCGTGATACAGGTGCTGCCTTGTCACCATTTAATGCCTTTCTCTTGCTCCAAGGGCTTGAAACTCTCTCTCTTCGTGTTGAACGTCACGTGCAAAATGCAGAGAAAATTGTTGATTTCCTTGTAAATCATCCTAAGGTAGAGAAGGTAAATTATCCAAAACTAGCGGACAGTCCTTACCATGCCTTGGCTGAGAAATATTTGCCAAAAGGTGTTGGTTCAATCTTTACCTTCCATGTCAAAGGTGGAGAGGTAGAAGCCCGCAAGGTGATTGATAATCTGGAAATCTTCTCTGACCTTGCAAACGTAGCAGATGCCAAATCGCTTGTTGTCCATCCTGCGACAACCACTCACGGTCAGTTGTCAGAAAAAGACCTAGAAGCAGCAGGTGTTACACCAAACCAAATCCGCTTGTCTATTGGTCTTGAAAATGTAGAGGATTTGATTGAAGATTTGCGTTTGGCCTTGGAAAAAATTTAAAGTAACAGATATAAACAGTGGGTTTCGACTCACTGTTTTTGATTTTCCCTCAGGCATGATATAATGGTTACAGAAGTCTAGAAAGAGGAAAGTTATGAACGAAATCAAATGTCCCAACTGTGGGGAAGTCTTTACAGTAAATGAAAGTCAGTATGCCGAACTTTTATCCCAAGTGAGAACGGTTGAGTTTGATAAGGAATTGCACGATCGCATGAAGCAGGAGCTGGCCTTGGCTGAGCAAAAGGCCATGAATGAACAACAGTCTAAACTGGCTCAAAAAGACCAAGAAATTGCGCAATTGCAGAGTCAAATCCAAAACTTTGATACAGAGAAAGAATTGGCTAAGAAAGAAGTTGAACAGACAAGCCATGAGGCCTTATTAGCAAAGGACAAGGAAGTGCAGGCCTTGGAAACCCAATTGGCTACCTTGCGTTTAGAGCATGAAAACCAACTCCAAAAGACTCTCTCTGATTTAGAAAGAGAGCGTGATCAGGTCAAAAATCAGCTCCTATTGCAAGAAAAGGAAAATGAGTTATCTTTGGCTTCTGTTAAGCAAAATTACGAAGCTCAGCTCAAGGCAGCCAGTGAACAGGTCGAGTTTTACAAGAATTTTAAAGCTCAACAATCCACAAAAGCTATCGGTGAAAGCCTGGAACAGTATGCAGAGAGTGAGTTTAACAAGGTTCGTAGTTTTGCCTTTCCAAATGCCTACTTTGAGAAGGATAACCAGCTCTCTGCGCGTGGATCTAAGGGGGACTTTATCTTCCGTGATTTTGATGAAAATGGTCTAGAATTCATTTCCATCATGTTTGAAATGAAAAATGAAGCGGATGGAACAGAGAAGAAGCATAAGAACTCGGATTTTTACAAAGAATTAGACAAGGACCGTCGGGAAAAGAACTGTGAGTATGCCGTTTTGGTGACCATGCTAGAAGCAGATAACGACTACTTTAACACAGGGATTGTTGATGTCAGCCACGAGTATGAAAAGATGTATGTGGTCCGTCCTCAATTCTTTATTCAGTTGATTGGGCTCTTGCGTAATGCAGCGCTTAATTCACTTAAATACAAGCAAGAGTTGGCCTTGGTTCGAGAGCAAAATATCGATATTACACATTTTGAGGAAGATTTGGATGCCTTTAAACTAGCCTTTGCCAAGAACTACAATTCAGCTTCAACTAACTTTGGTAAAGCTATTGATGAAATTGACAAGGCCATCAAACGGATGGAAGAGGTTAAGAAATTCCTAACCACATCCGAAAACCAACTCCGCATCGCTAATAACAAATTGGAAGATGTTTCGGTTAAAAAATTGACCCGAAAAAACCCAACTATGAAAGCCAAGTTTGATGCGCTGAAGGGGGAGTGAGAAAAAAACACATGAACGGTATTATCAATTTAAAAAAAGAAGCGGGGATGACCTCGCATGACGCTGTTTTTAAGCTGCGTAAGATTTTGGGAACCAAGAAAATTGGTCATGGTGGGACCTTGGATCCAGATGTGTTGGGTGTTTTGCCCATTGCGGTGGGCAAGGCGACCCGCATGGTCGAGTTCATGCAGGATGAGGGTAAGGTCTATGAGGGGGAGATCACTCTTGGTTATTCAACGACGACTGAGGATGCCAGTGGAGAAGTGGTCGCAGAGACACCTGTTTTGTCGCCCTTGGATGAAACCACTGTCGATGAAGCGATTGCGAGTCTGACTGGGCCTATTACTCAGATTCCGCCTATGTACTCGGCTGTCAAGGTTAATGGTCGCAAGCTTTATGAGTATGCGCGTGCTGGTCAGGAAGTGGAGCGTCCAGAACGTCAGGTGACTATTTATCAATTTGAACGGACAAGTCCGATTTCTTATGAGAGCGAACTTGCGCGTTTTACCTTTCGTGTGAAATGCAGTAAGGGGACTTATATCCGTACCTTATCGGTTGATTTAGGTAAGAAGCTGGGTTATGCGGCCCATATGTCCCACCTAACACGTACTAGTGCAGCTGGTTTGCAGTTAGAAGATGCCTTGACTTTGAAAGAAATTGCTGAAAAAGTAGAGGCAGGGCAACTGGACTTTCTCCACCCTCTTGAAATTGGAACAGGGGACCTTGTCAAAGTTTTCCTAACTCCAGAAGAGGCTACAGAAGTCCGCTTTGGTCGTTTTATAGATCTAGAACAATCGGATAAGGAGTTAGCTGCCTTTGAAGATGATAAATTGTTAGCAATTCTAGAAAAACGGGGCAATCTCTACAAGCCAAGGAAAGTTCTATGCTAGTCTTTTTTCTTATACAACTTATCATTATTAGATTTAAGAAGATATGACGGAGTGATTGTTTATTAAGTGTTAATAATACAAGATCTAAATAATATTCATCTCGAAAAGGTAAGTACTCAAGCTATATTACATATAATATTAAACAAACTAATTCTTTTATAAATATATTTTGATATAATAATAAAAAAGAAAGGAATTGCTTTATTATGACTGTTAGCGGAATTATTGAAAAAATTAGGAGTGAATACTCTGAAATTGATTGGTTAAAAAGTAGAAGTAGTTTTTATAAAATAATTAAACAAGGAATATTAGTTCAGTATGACATAAAGGAATTAGAAAAAAAATATGAAAAAAGTAATTTTTTAATTATTAATAAGTTTGCAGAGTCAGCAATAAATTGGAATTCTGATTTAGAAAATTATTTTGTTATCACAGAGTTGACCGATACTCCTAAAACTGGAAATATTGAAATTACAAAAAATAATAAGTTAACAGAATTCGAAAGTCTTATTGGACAAAGTTACTTTACCATTACACAAGACTTCTTCACATGTCATTTTATAAAAGTTGAAAAGAATAGTGAGGAGTATTTGGTAGCCTTGCAGAAGGTTATTTCTTTGAGCTTTGATGATTTTGTAGAACAGATGTGTTTAGAAACGAGTACTTGGGATGATTATGGATATAAGTTAGTTTTTAATCTTAAAATCTGGGAACAAATTTTTGAGCTACGAGTTAATCCGAATAATAATGCTACTAAAGATTATTTAAAAAATGGCAGAGGAGAATATCCCCATGAGTTTTTTTGTTCCTTGGGTGAAGCGACGTATTATGAATTTTTAAAAAAATATCTTTCTTATAAAGATCGCCAAAGATGGTTCGCTCGATCTAGAGATCTCGCTTATAACACGAGTGTATTGGATAGGTTTGCTAAAAAATATTTATTAGAGTCGGATTTAAAAGATGAAAATCTTGTTTTTAATCCACCTAATGGTAAGTTTCATAGTTTTTTGTATAATTCGTTTTTAAGAACAACTACTTTAAAAGAAATTAAGGAAGTATTTCATCCATTAACCGTTTTTGGATATACTGATTCTATGGTGCATTATTCTGAGAAAGAAACAAATATAAAGAAGGCGGTAGACGACAGAGTAGAATCTATAAATTATAGTTTCGATGAAGATGGTATAGATAAAGGGGAATTAAATTTCATAAAAAATAGAATGTCAGATTTGCCAATGAATGTCTTTGCAATAGTTGGTGGAAATGGTAGTGGAAAATCCTACAAAATCAACCAAATAATAAGAGAACATATGGAGGGTGACAATAAATTTTCACAAATTCTTCACTTTTCATTAAGTCCATTTGACAATAAAATTTGTTTTAATAGACATGGTAAGCGAGAGGAGATTAGTGATAAAGGAAAAGATTCAGATGGTGAAATAATTTATGAGAAAGTAGGATTTGTTTCTGTGAAGCATCCTCCAATTTTAGAACTTTTAAAGAAAGCCCCTGATGATTGTAAGAAATATATACATAGCTTATTAAAAGATTATCTTGATAATAATAATCTTAGAGATGATTATGTGGAGAATATAAGCATAAAAGAAAGTTTTATATTCTATATTCAAAATCTATTACTTGATTTAATTGCTTCTGAAGAAAAGTTAGAAATGTGGGGACAATGCTTGGAATTCTTTAAATTTGAATCTTGGGTAGATGAAATTCAGGATGCTTTTCTAGATAGAGATATTGTAAAAGAAGACCTAGAGAAAATAGACAACCTAAGTTCAGGGCAAGCAACTATTCTTTTATATATTACCAAGCTAGTTTCAAGTATTAATAAAGGAAGCTTGGTGATTTTTGATGAACCAGAAACTTTTATGCATCCACCAATGGTAAAAGCATTTATAAGAGCTGTTTCCAAAATTGTTGTTGAGAGAAGAGCCTTCTGTTTAATTGCTACACACTCGCCAGTAATTATTCAAGAAATTCCCCACTGTAATGTTTATAGACTAGATTATAAACATATGTTAAAATCAATTATTTACAAGACCTATGGACAAAATTTAGATACTCTTTATAAGAATGTATATGGAGTAGAATTGCAACAAACAGGATATAATAGTTTTTTTAACAGTCGAAGAGACGAAATTGTTGAGAGAATTGAAGAAAAAAATTTAGAAGATTTAGAAAAAATTGATCCGTTACCATATTACAAAGATAGACATTATCTAGGAGATGAAGCTTTTCTGAAGTATCTTGTAGTGAAAGATGAGATAGAGAGAGCAGGTGAAGTCTTATCAAAAGAGTAGCCAAAGAATATCCGTCTATAGAAGAAGTGATAAAGGTATTACCAAAAAATTCTGATAAAGAGGCACTTCGTAGTTTTTTAACAGAATTAGATAGAGAATATGAGAATAAAGCTAGTAGTGGTTCGTTGTATGAATTAAATGTTAATCTAATTCGGTCACAATGTGAGATTCAACTTTCTTGGTATGATAGTTATATCCGAAAAGAATCGAAAGGATTATTTCTAAAGTTTCCAGTTGTTGAAAATAGCAATAATCAAGCAATTTGTCCAATTTGTGAAGGAGTATTTTCAACTAAAGTAACACTCGAGCATATTATTCCTAAGAGTGGAAAAGAGAAAAATGGTCAAAAACTTGGTGAACCTAGACTTGCAATTCTACCAATTAATCTAGTCAAATGTTGTGGGGAATGCAATACTTCTAAACATAGTGAAAGGTCTCGAATAAAGGAAAAAAGCGAAATTCATCCTTATTTTGAAGAGTTCGATATTGAGGATTATTTTGAGGTAATATTTGATGATTCAGATAATCGTTTTTTCCCGAGAGTTAATTTTTCTTATGAAAATAATCTTTATCACAAACGAATTAAGAATTTTATTGATAATTATAGTATTGAAAAAACCTACAATCATAGGGTTAAGTTAGAGTTTCAAAAAATTTTGACTACATTAGCAAAAAATCCGCTAACTTTAACAAAATCTATCTTAAAGTCCTACATAAAAAATCTATTAATAACTTATGAAAAATATAGTGAATCTGAAAAGATTGAAGATAAGTATTGGTTTGATCAAAATTATTTTGGATTTCTAATCTGTAAGCATTTAAAAAGCAGAATAGAAAATGATAGTTCTGTTATTTACAAATTAAATTTGGAGATTAACAAAATTCGTAGTAATTCTCAAAATATTATTTTTTCAAATCAAGAATTTCACAATAATATGAATTCTGTACAAACAATGGTGGAATTAGAAGAGTTTATTAAAAATAATTTATATGATTTAAATAAATATTATCAATATATGAAAGAATTCAGTTCTTCAATAAATTTTTCGAATTTATTTAATTCAGACAATGATAGATTCAGAAAAAAACACTTAATAGAGGAAGTTGTTATGTACTATTTAGAAAGTGGAAAAAGTTTTGAACATTTTGAAGAAGATTGTGCTTCTATAATTGGGTGATTATTTAAATTTTGGGATTAAATCCCTTATTTAATATTTTAGTCACTCTATAATTGTTATACTACATCTTCTTAAATTAAGTTTAGTGCTAGTTCATGTATTACGAAAAATTGTAAAAATAGTAATACAAAAAAATAATTTGAGAATACCGAGGAATGCTAGTCGTGGATTTGTAAAATTGAAATCTGAATTAGTAGAAGTTAAAGGAATTATGGATATTGAAAAGGAACTTTTATCCAGAGATAAAACTATGCATTTAAAGTTGGAACTCAAAATAAAACTGGAGAAAATAGCTAAGTTGAGAATAATAAAAACTCGGAAGAGATGAAGCTAAGATTTATGGAGGGAATACTCAAACCTAAATCAGTAATTTAATCAGACACAAAAGATATTAAAATAACAGTTCATAGGAGGAAAAGATAAAATCGACTATAGATGTCAAAATTTTTTCTTAAAAATGTAAAGTCCTTCTATTGAAATTTATCAAACGAGTTCCCGAAATGCTATCCAAATCAGACTATAAATTTTGCAAAAAATATGATAGAATAGACGACGGATAAAAAAACGGAGGATAGCATGCAAAATAGACCAATCATTATCGGAGTGACAGGTGGTTCTGGTGGTGGTAAAACCAGTGTTTCAAGAGCCATTTTATCGCACTTTCCTGATGAAAAGATTTCCATGATTGAGCATGATTCATACTACAAGGATCAGTCTCACTTGACCTTTGAAGAGCGTGTCAAAACCAACTATGACCATCCATTTGCTTTTGATACAGACTTGATGATCGAGCAGATTAAGGAATTGTTGGCAGGACGTCCGGTGGACATCCCGACTTATGACTATACAGAGCATACACGGAGTAGCAAGACCTATCGTCAGGAGCCTCAGGATGTCTTTATCGTTGAGGGGATTTTGGTCTTGGAGGACAAGCGTCTGCGCGATTTGATGGATATCAAGATTTTTGTGGATACGGATGATGATGTGCGCATTATTCGTCGTATCAAGCGTGATATGGAGGAGCGTGGCCGTAGTTTGGATAGCGTGATTGACCAATATCTGGGTGTGGTGAAACCCATGTACCACCAGTTTATCGAGCCGACCAAGCGTTATGCCGATATCGTCATTCCAGAGGGAGTCAGCAATACCGTTGCTATCGACCTTTTGACCACCAAGATTGCAAAGATTTTGGAAGAAGCACGAAACAGCAAATAATCAGATGAGGAGGCCATGCCTCCTTTTTCTATTTTTCCTTTAGTTTCAGTAGGAAAAAGGTGATTTTTAAGCATGTTTTTGGTATAATAATACTCATGGAAAAGCAAGAAAATGAATAGTAGGTGGAGATGGAAAAGTATTTATCGGTAACAACTTTGACCAAGTATCTGAAAATGAAATTCGATAAAGACCCTTACTTGGAACGGGTCTATTTAACTGGTCAAGTTTCCAACTTTCGTAAACGACCTACTCACCAATATTTCTCCTTAAAAGATGACCATGCAGTTATTCAAGCGACCATCTGGTCAGGGATCTATCAGAAATTAGGTTTCGACCTGGAAGAAGGTATGAAGATCAATGTGATTGGGCGTGTTCAGGTTTATGAACCCAGCGGGAGCTACTCTATCATCATTGAGAAGGCTGAACCTGATGGGGTTGGGGCGCTTGCGATTCAGTTTGAACAACTAAAGAAAAAACTAACGGAAGAAGGTCTCTTTCAAGAACGCTTCAAGCAACCTCTGCCCCAATTTTCTAAGAGAATTGGTGTAGTAACCAGTCGCAGTGGCGCGGTCATCCAGGATATTATCACAACCGTGAGCAGACGATTCCCAGGTGTCGATATCCTTCTCTATCCGACCAAGGTGCAAGGAGATGGAGCTGCTGAGGAAATAGCACGAAATATTGCTCGTGCCAATCAGCGTGAGGATCTAGATGTCCTCATCATTGGTCGTGGTGGGGGTTCGATCGAGGATCTCTGGGCCTTTAACGAAGAGATTGTGGTACGATCTATTTTTGAATCCCGTTTGCCAATTATTTCCAGTGTTGGACATGAGACGGATGTGACCTTGGCTGACTTTGTGGCGGATCGCAGAGCGGCGACGCCAACGGCTGCAGCTGAACTGGCAACACCTGTAACTAAGTTGGATCTCTTGACCCATTTGCAAAATCAAGAAAAACGAATGGCAACAGCGGTTCAGAATGTCCTGTCAAGGAAAAAAGAAGCTCTAAAAAAATGCAGTCAGTCGGTCATCTTTAGACAACCAGAGCGCTTGTATGATGGCTATTTGCAACGTTTGGACCAACTGCAACTGCGCTTAAAACAAAGTTTGCGAACACGGATTTCTGATAGCAACCAACTAGTCCAAGCAAGGACGCATCAATTGGTACAATTATCACCTATAACCAAAATCCAACGCTATCAAGACCGCCTAGGTCAGTTGGACAAGCTCCTTCGTAGCCAAATGGCGCTGGTTTATGACGCCAAGGTTGCTGAGGTCAAGCGACTTTCGGAAGCCTTGCTGATGTTGGATACGAGCCGAATTGTGGCGCGTGGCTATGCAATTGTCAAAAAAGAAGAGTCCGTTGTGGATTCGGTTGAGAGTTTAAAGAAAAAAGACCAAGTGACGCTTTTGATGCGAGATGGTCAAGTAGAATTAGAGGTTAAAGATGTCAAAACAAAAGAATTTTGAGGAAAATCTAGCAGAACTGGAAAGCATTGTCCAAAGTTTAGAAAATGGTGAAATTGCTCTGGAAGATGCGATTGCTGCCTTTCAAAAGGGTATGGTCTTGTCAAAAGAACTCCAAGCGACGCTGGACAAGGCTGAAAAGACCTTGGTCAAGGTCATGCAAGAAGACGGAACAGAAAGTGATTTTGAATGAAGAAGCAAGAAAAATTAGCTCTTGTTGAGTTGGCTTTGGAAAATTTTTATGGAGACCAGCAGTTTGCTTCTATTTTACGAGAGTCTGTTCTCTACTCCATTCATGCTGGCGGCAAGAGAATTCGGCCTTTTCTCTTGCTAGAGGTTCTGGAATCCTTGCACGTTACTATTAGACCAGAACATGCTCAAGTGGCTGCGGCTTTGGAAATGATTCATACAGGGAGCTTGATTCACGATGATCTTCCTGCCATGGATGATGACGATTACCGTCGAGGGCGTTTGACAAATCACAAGAAATTTGGCGAAGCGATGGCAATATTGGCAGGTGATGCCTTGTTCCTAGATCCCTATGCCTTAATAGCGCAGGCGGATTTGCCAAGTCAGATCAAGGTGGACTTGATTGCCAACTTATCCCTTGCATCAGGAAGTCTAGGCATGGTTGCAGGGCAGGTTTTAGATATGGAAGGCGAACACCAGCATTTGTCCTTGGAAGAACTCCAGACCATTCATGCCAATAAAACTGGAAAATTACTAGCCTATCCTTTCCAAGCCGCCGCTATCATAGCAGAATTAGCGCCAGAAATCCAAGCAAAATTGAAAACGGTTGGTGAATTGATTGGGCTGGCCTTTCAAGTTCGAGATGATGTGCTGGATGTGACAGCTAGTTTTGAGGAAATCGGCAAGACTCCACAAAAGGATTTGCAGGCTGAAAAATCAACCTATCCAGCCTTGTTGGGCTTGGAAGAGGCCATTGCCTTTTGTAACCAAACTCTGAATCAAGCCGAGGCTAAATTAGAAGAAATTGCCCAGCAGGTTCCCTTTGAAACAGCACCGATTGTGAAAATAGTAGAAAGTTTGAGAATCAATGGCTAAGGAAAGAGTGGATGTACTAGCTTATAAACAGGGCTTGTTTGAAACGCGAGAACAGGCCAAGCGCGGTGTCATGGCTGGACTAGTCGTAGCAGTCCTTAATGGAGAACGCTTTGACAAACCAGGAGAGAAAATCCCAGATGACACTGAACTAAAACTCAAGGGTGAAAAACTCAAGTATGTCAGTCGAGGTGGTCTAAAACTAGAGAAGGCCTTGGAGGTCTTTGATTTGTCAGTCGAGGGAGCGACAACGATTGATATTGGGGCTTCCACTGGAGGATTTACTGACGTCATGTTGCAAAATGGTGCTGAGTTGATCTTTGCAGTCGATGTTGGCACCAATCAGTTGGCTTGGAAATTACGCCAAGACCCGCGGGTTGTCAGCATGGAGCAGTTTAATTTTCGTTACGCTGAAAAGACTGATTTTGAGCAGGAACCGAGCTTTGCCAGTATTGATGTGAGTTTCATTTCCCTCAGTCTGATTTTGCCTGCTTTGCACCGCGTCTTGGCTGATCAAGGTCAAATTGTAGCTCTGGTTAAGCCCCAGTTTGAAGCAGGTCGTGAGCAGATTGGGAAGAATGGAATCATTCGCGATGCCAAGGTTCATCAAACTGTCCTTGAATCTGTCACTGCTATGGCGGTTGAACAAGGTTTTTCAGTGCTTGGATTAGACTATTCACCAATCCAAGGAGGACATGGAAACATCGAATTTCTGGCATATTTGAAAAAGGAAGAGGGAGCAAGTAACCAAGTTGCTCCTGAAATAGAAAAAGTTGTAGAGAGAGCACATAGAGAATTTAAAGATGAATAAAAAAGAGAGACTTGAAAAAATTAGAAGATTTGTTACGGATTACCAGATCGGGACTCAGGAAGAAATTGTTGAGTACTTGAGGGAAGCAGGTATTTCTGCTACTCAAGCTACTGTCTCAAGGGACATCAAAGAACTTGGAATTGTTAAAATTCCTTTGAAGAACAACACCTATATCTATGAGTTGCCAAAATCAATCGTCAAAAGTTTGCAGTTGGCTGAGGATAATATTGTGAGTTCTGAGTTAATGGGAAATATGATCAACCTTTCTGTCATTCCTGGAAATACTATTTTTGTGAAGAGTCAGTTGGTTGAGACATTCTCTGAACATATTTTTAGCTGTCTAGCTGATGATGATTCTATCTTAATTGTAGCTAGAACAGCAGAGGCAGCTGAAGAAATTGTTGAACAAGTCAAAAAATGGTAGGTCAGTATGTTACTTGAAATTTCGATAAAAAACTTTGCCATTATTGAGGCGATTTCGCTCAATTTTGAAAAGGGTATGACTGTTTTGACTGGGGAAACGGGTGCCGGAAAGTCTATCATTATCGACGCTATGAATCTCATGTTGGGGGCTCGTGCAACGACAGACGTTATTCGTCATGGTGCGCTAAAGGCGGAGATAGAGGGGCTTTTCTCGGTTGAAAATAGTCGACTTTTACAGGAACTTTTTGAAGAGCAAGGTTTGGAAATGGGTGATGAAATTATCATCCGCCGGGAAATTTTGCAAAATGGTCGTAGTGTTAGTCGCGTGAATGGTCAGATGGTCAATCTTTCTGTCTTGCGTGCTATTGGGCAACACCTTGTGGATATCCATGGTCAGCATGACCAAGAGGAGTTAATGCGCCCTCAACTGCACATCCAGATGTTGGATGAGTTTGGTGATGCAGCTTTCTTGGAGTTGAAGGAGACCTATCAGACGAGTTTTGACGCCTATCGCAAAATGCGTAAGCAGGTTCTAGAAGTCAAGAAAAACCAGCAGGAACATAAGGCTCGTATTGAGATGTTGGAATTTCAAATGGCAGAGATTGATGCAGCGAACTTGCAGGCTGGTGAAGACTTGGCTCTCAACCAAGAACGAGATAAACTCCTCAATCATAAGAATATTGCGGATACGCTAACCAATGCCTATAGTATGTTGGACAATGAGGAATTCTCCAGTCTTGCTAATGTCCGTTCCGCTATGAATGACATGGAAAGTGTTGAAGAATACGATCCTGAATACCGTGAAATTTCAAGTTCTCTATCAGAAACCTACTATGTTTTAGAAGATATTACCAAGCGTTTGGAAGATATTATTGAAGACTTGGATTTTGATGGCAATCGCCTCATGCAGGTTGAAAATCGTTTAGACCTTCTGAATACTATTACCCGCAAGTATGGTGGGACTGTGGACGATGTCCTGCTTTATTTTGCTAAGATTACGGATGAGTACAATCTCTTGACAGGTAATAACCTTTCGTCTGAGGACATGGAAGCAGAGCTCAAGAAATTGGAAGTTAATCTTGTTGATTTGGCAGGGAAGCTTGCATCTGCTCGTCATGATTTGGCCCAGCAGCTCGAAGCTGAGATTAAACAAGAACTTCAGGATCTCTATATGGAGAAGGCACAGTTCCAGGTTCGCTTTAGCAAGGGCAAATTTAGTCGTGAGGGGAATGAAACGGTCGAGTTTTACATTTCTACCAACCCAGGTGAAGACTTTAAACCTTTGGTTAAGGTGGCATCTGGTGGGGAATTGTCTCGTCTCATGCTAGCCATTAAGTCTGCTTTTTCTCGTAAGGAAGGTAAGACCAGTATTGTCTTTGATGAGGTGGATACGGGAGTTTCAGGTCGTGTTGCTCAAGCTATTGCTCAAAAGATTCACAAGATTGGCCAACATGGTCAGGTTTTAGCTATTTCTCACTTGCCACAAGTGATTGCCATCGCGGATTATCAATTCTTTATTGAAAAGATTAGTGATGAGCACTCAACGGTGTCGACGGTTCGCCTCTTGACTTTAGAAGAGCGAGTAGAGGAAGTTGCTAAGATGTTAGCAGGAGAGAATGTAACAGAAGCAGCCCTTACCCAAGCGAGAGAATTATTGCAAACGAGGGAGAAATAAATGACAGACTATTATGTAATTGGAGATGTCCATGGAAAAGCAGGTATGCTGGAAGACCTTCTCAAAACATGGGATGGTCACACCCAGTTGCTCTTTCTAGGGGATTTGATTGACCGTGGTGAAGATAGTCGCCGTGTTCTAGAAATGGTTAAGGTCTTAGTGGACAATCAAGGGGCTATCTGTCTATCAGGAAACCACGAGTATATGTTTCTGACTTGGCTCGATGATCCAGAAGAAAGCTATGACCATTATCGTCGCAATGGTGGAGATACAACTATTAACTCAATCCTAGGTCGTCCCTTGGATGCACCAGTTGATGGCGTAGAAGATGCCAAGCGCGTTGCGACTGAAGCAGCAGACTTGGTCGAATTTATTCGTCAAATGCCATTTGTAGTAGAGACAGACAAGTATATCTTTGTTCATGCGGGTATTGACTTGACCTTGGATGATTGGCATGAAACAACAGATTACAAGAAAGTCTGGCTCAGAAAGCCATTCCACGAAGCCGAAAATCATACTGGGAAAACCATTGTCTTTGGGCATACACCAGTTTATGGCTTACTGAAGCAAGACCGAGGTACAGCTGAGCTTTGGATAACAGAGGATGGCAAGATTGGCATGGATGGAGGAGCTGTCTATGGTGGTGTCCTTCATGGGATCGTCTTTACAGACCAAGGAATGACAGAACACCACTTTATCGAAAATGATGGCTTTATTGCCGAAGATTAGTACTCCTAGCAGGGTATGGTCTTGTCAAAATGTTAAAAACAATTTATAATTAATAGATACCCTGAAAGGAAGAGCATCATGAACTTAGAAGATTTGAAAAAACGACAGGAGAAGATTCGGAACTTCTCTATTATCGCCCATATTGACCATGGGAAATCAACCCTAGCAGACCGCATTTTGGAAAAGACGGAGACGGTTTCTAGTCGTGAAATGCAAGCCCAACTTCTGGATAGTATGGATCTTGAGCGTGAACGTGGGATTACCATTAAACTCAATGCCATTGAGCTGAATTACACTGCGAAAGATGGTGAGACCTATATTTTCCACTTGATTGACACGCCAGGGCACGTGGACTTTACCTATGAAGTGTCGCGTTCGCTAGCTGCCTGTGAAGGAGCGATTTTGGTGGTTGATGCGGCCCAAGGGATTGAGGCGCAAACTCTTGCTAACGTTTATCTAGCCTTGGACAATGATTTGGAAATCTTGCCCGTCATTAACAAGATTGACCTTCCAGCAGCTGATCCAGAGCGTGTGCGTACAGAGATTGAGGATGTCATTGGACTAGATGCCAGCGAAGCGGTCCTGGCTTCAGCAAAAGCTGGTATTGGAATTGAAGAAATTCTTGAGCAAATCGTAGAGAAAGTTCCCGCACCAACTGGTGATGTAACGGCGCCACTCAAAGCATTGATTTTCGACTCCGTTTACGATGCTTATCGCGGGGTTATCCTTCAAGTGCGTGTCATGGATGGAGTTGTCAAACCTGGCGATAAGATTCAGCTCATGAGCAATGGCAAGACCTTTGATGTGACTGAGGTGGGAATTTTCACACCGAAAGCAGTTGGTCGTGATTTCCTTGCGACTGGTGATGTTGGTTATATTGCGGCTTCCATCAAGACGGTTCAAGATACGCGTGTTGGTGATACAGTGACCCTAGCAAGCAATCCTGCCGCAGAACCGCTAGATGGATACAAGCAGATGAATCCTATGGTCTTTGCGGGTCTTTATCCAATCGAATCAAACAAGTACAATGACCTTCGTGAAGCCCTTGAAAAGTTGCAGCTCAACGATGCCAGCCTGCAGTTTGAACCAGAAACATCTCAGGCCCTTGGATTTGGTTTCCGTTGTGGATTCCTTGGACTTCTCCATATGGATGTTATCCAGGAACGTTTGGAGCGTGAGTTCAACATTGACCTTATCATGACAGCTCCGTCTGTTATTTACAAGGTTAACCAAACTGACGGTGAGTCTATGGATGTGTCTAACCCCTCTGAATTTCCAGATCCGACTAAGATCGCGACCATTGAAGAACCTTATGTCAAGGCGCAAATCATGGTACCGCAGGAGTTTGTCGGAGCGGTTATGGAACTAGCTCAGCGTAAGCGTGGGGACTTTGTGACCATGGACTATATTGATGATAATCGTGTCAATGTTATCTATCAAATTCCACTTGCTGAAATTGTCTTTGACTTCTTTGATAAGCTCAAGTCTTCGACGCGTGGTTATGCAAGTTTTGACTACGAATTGTCAGAGTATCGTCCGTCTAAGCTAGTCAAAATGGATATCCTTCTCAATGGTGATAAGGTCGATGCCCTCAGCTTTATCGTTCACAAGGACTTTGCCTACGAACGTGGGAAACTCATTGTTGATAAGCTCAAGAAAATCATCCCTCGTCAACAATTTGAGGTACCAATCCAAGCAGCTATTGGGCACAAAATCGTGGCTCGTACGGATATCAAGGCTCTTCGTAAGAACGTACTTGCCAAATGTTATGGTGGTGACGTTTCTCGTAAACGCAAACTCCTTGAAAAACAAAAAGCTGGTAAGAAACGCATGAAAGCCATTGGATCAGTAGAAGTCCCACAAGAAGCCTTCCTTAGCGTCTTAAGCATGGATGAAGAATAGAAATAAAAAATAAAACTCTTGAAGATTTTTCAAGAGTTTTTGCTTTAAATGAGAGCTATAAAATCGTAAACTAACAGAATCGATTAGGTTAGAATTTGACAGAAGTCCTTATTTTTCTTATAATGCAGATGGAAAGGTGGTAGGATGAAAAAATTATTAATTTTAGGTACTGTAGTTACTGCTAGTGTTTTTCTAGCTTCATGCTCCAATAATTCGCAAACAGCAACCGAAGAAAGTTCGACTGCAGTTGTTAGTTCTTCTAGCAGTCAGGAAACAAGTAGTTCTAGTTCTGCTGTTTCTGAAGCGAAAAAGGAAGAGACGCAAATCATCGGTTCGAATGAATATGGTTTTGTCAAGGTACCCAAATCATGGGTTCAATTCCATGAAGTAGAAGGTGGAAATGATATACAGTATAGTGATGGAACAGATATCAACATTGTTACGCTGAATACCTTTAAGGCTGAGCAGTTTAATATCAGCGAAGAAGAGTATGCTAAACTGGATGTTGTGACTGTCTCATCTAGTATTTTAACTTCCAAAGAACAAAGCTCTGATTTCAGTAAGGTTTGGGGCTCCAAATCGACCATTGGAGGTTATGAAGCCTATGTTGTCAATGCAATTGCTAAGTCAGGGAAATACCTCGTTACCTGGGTTTTCCGATCAAATGATGGTAAAATCCGCTATGTTTCACTTGAAGGGGATGGGGAAACTTTAAAAACAATCTTACCGATGGTTGAAAGTAGCTGGTCAACTACTAAATCTGAATAAATGAAAAAAGAAGATTCTTGGTCTTCTTTTTATTTTTTTTACGAATAGATAGATGAGTAGAAAAAGAAATGGAGTTGTATATGAAGATCACAAACTATGAGATTTACAAATTAAGAAAAGCAGGTTTGACCAATCAACAAATTTTAACTGTTCTTGAATATGACGAGACTGTAGATCAGGAGCTCTTGCTAGGTGATATTGCAGAAATTTCAGGATGCCGTAATCCTGCGGTCTTTATGGAACGTTATTTCCAGATAGATGATGCACAGTTGGAGAAGGAGTTTCAGAAATTTCCATCCTTCTCGATTCTTGATGACTGTTATCCTTGGGATCTGAGTGAGATTTATGATGCTCCAGCGCTCTTGTTTTATAAAGGAAATCTAGACCTGTTGAAATTTCCAAAGGTTGCTGTTGTAGGGAGTCGTTCATGTTCTAGTCAGGGAGCAAAGTCGGTTCAGAAAGTCATTCAAGGTTTGGAAAACGAGTTAATCGTTGTCAGTGGTTTAGCCAAAGGGATTGATACGGCTGCTCATATGGCTGCACTTCAGAATGGAGGAAGAACGATTGCCGTCATTGGAACAGGATTGGATGTTTTTTATCCCCGAGCCAATAAACGTTTGCAGGAACACATTGGTAATCACCATTTGGTACTTAGCGAGTACGGACCTGGTGAGGAACCCTTGAAATTTCACTTTCCAGCTCGTAATCGCATCATTGCAGGATTGTGTCGTGGAGTTATTGTAGCAGAGGCAAGGATGCGTTCAGGAAGTCTCATTACCTGTGAACGTGCTATGGAAGAAGGACGCGATGTTTTTGCTATTCCAGGAAACATTTTAGATGGCCATTCAGATGGCTGTCACCACCTGATTCAAGAGGGAGCAAAGCTGATTAGTAGCGGTCAAGATGTGTTGGCTGAGTTTGAATTTTAAGGAGAAATTTGTTCACTCAGATAAACTTTTCTTCTATATATAGGACTTAGGTCTTGACAGCTATAGAAAAATGGTTTACACTTTATAAAGTTTATTACTTTGAAAAGGTGTGATAGTGTGGCTACGGCAACAAAGAAGAAAAAATCAACAGTTAAAAAAAATCTAGTCATCGTGGAGTCGCCTGCCAAGGCGAAAACGATTGAGAAATATCTAGGCAGAAATTACAAAGTTTTAGCCAGTGTCGGGCATATCCGTGATTTGAAAAAATCCAGTATGTCAGTCGACATTAAAAATAACTATGAACCACAGTATATCAATATCCGAGGAAAAGGTCCTCTCATCAATGACTTAAAAAAAGAAGCTAAAAAGGCCAATAAAGTCTTTCTGGCGAGTGACCCGGACCGTGAAGGAGAAGCAATTTCCTGGCATTTGGCTCACATTCTCAACTTGGATGAAAATGATGCCAACCGTGTAGTCTTTAATGAAATCACCAAAGACGCAGTAAAAAATGCCTTTAAAGAACCTCGTAAGATTGATATGGACTTGGTCGACGCCCAACAAGCTCGTCGAGTCTTAGACCGCTTGGTAGGGTATTCGATTTCGCCTATTTTGTGGAAAAAGGTCAAGAAGGGCTTATCAGCAGGGCGTGTGCAGTCGGTTGCTCTTAAACTCATCATTGACCGTGAAAATGAAATCAATGCCTTCCAACCAGAAGAATACTGGACAATTGATGGTGTCTTTAAGAAGGGAACCAAACAATTTCAGGCTTCTTTTTATGGTATGAATGGCAAAAAGATGAAATTGACTACCAACGAAGAAGTCAAAGAAGTCTTGTCCCATTTGACTAGTAAAGATTTTACAGTAGACCAGGTAGATAAGAAAGAACGCAAACGCAATGCGCCCCTACCTTATACGACCTCAACCATGCAGATGGATGCGGCTAACAAAATTAATTTCCGTACTCGAAAGACTATGATGGTGGCTCAACAGCTCTATGAAGGGATCAATATCGGATCGGGCGTGCAAGGTTTGATTACCTATATGCGTACTGACTCGACTCGTATCAGTCCTGTGGCTCAGAACGAAGCTGCAAGCTACATTAACGACCGTTTTGGTAGCAAGTATTCCAAGCATGGTAGCAAGGTCAAGAATGCCTCAGGTGCTCAAGATGCCCACGAAGCCATTCGCCCATCTAGTGTCTTTAACACACCAGAAAGCATCGCTAAGTACTTGGACAAAGACCAGCTCAAGCTCTATACTCTTATCTGGAACCGTTTTGTGGCTAGCCAGATGACAGGCGCTATCTTTGATACCATGGCTGTTAAGCTTTCTCAAAATGGGGTTCAGTTTGCGGCAAATGGTAGTCAAGTTAAGTTTGATGGGTATCTTGCTATTTATAATGACTCTGACAAGAACAAAATGTTGCCAGATATGGCTGTTGGAGATGTGGTCAAGCAGGTCAATAGCAAGTCAGAACAACATTTCACTCAACCGCCAGCTCGCTATTCGGAAGCGACTCTTATCAAGACCTTGGAAGAAAATGGAGTTGGACGTCCGTCAACCTATGCTCCGACAATTGAAACCATCCAAAAACGTTACTACGTTCGTCTGGCAGCTAAACGTTTTGAACCAACAGAGTTGGGAGAAATTGTCAATAAACTCATCGTTGAATATTTCCCAGACATCGTAAACGTGACTTTTACAGCTGAAATGGAAGGAAAACTGGATGATGTCGAAGTTGGGAAAGAGCAGTGGCAACGGGTCATTGACGCCTTTTACAAACCATTCTCTAAAGAAGTAGCCAAGGCTGAATCCGAAATGGAAAAAATCCAGATCAAGGATGAGCCAGCTGGATTTGACTGTGAAGTTTGTGGCAGTCCAATGGTAATTAAGCTAGGACGTTTTGGTAAATTCTATGCTTGCAGCAACTTCCCAGACTGCCGTCATACACAAGCGATTGTTAAGGAGATTGGTGTCGAGTGTCCAAGCTGTCATCAAGGACAAATCATTGAACGCAAAACCAAGCGCAATCGTATCTTCTATGGTTGCAATCGTTACCCAGAATGTGAATTTACTTCCTGGGACAAACCAATTGGCCGTGACTGTCCAAAATGCGGACACTTCCTAGTGGAGAAAAAAGTCCGTGGTGGAGGCAAGCAGGTTGTATGTAGTAATGGCGACTACGAAGAAGAAAAAATTAAATAAAATGCAGAGTCCTGAAAATGAATTTCAGGCTCTTTTTTGTTGATGCTTGACAAATTTCCCCCTTGTGTGCGAAACTAGAGGAAGAGTAATTTATCTAGGAGAAATCATGCGTATCATTTATCTCAGTATTGGCTTTATTTCACTGGCTTTAGCTGTTATTGGAGTTGTCTTACCACTTTTACCAACAACCCCCTTTCTTTTGTTAGCTATTGCTTGTTTTTCTAAATCTTCTAAGCGTTTTGAAGACTGGCTTTATCATACAAAGCTTTATCAGACCTATGTAGCTGACTTTCGGGAAACCAAGTCAATCGCGCGAGAACGAAAGAAAAAAATCATTGTATCTATCTATATCTTGATGGGAATTTCTATCTATTTTGCCCCTCTTTTACCAGTCAAAATCGGTCTGGGAGCCTTAACTATCTTTATCACCTACTATCTCTTTAAAGTCATTCCTGACAAAGAATAGATAAAAATAGTAGTTATTTGCCTTGATAAAAATGAAAGCATATTTAAAATAATATGATATAATAAATTTAAAGAAAACATCAAGGAGAATCAAATGATTTACGAATTTTGTGCTGAAAATGTGACCTTGCTTGAAAAAGCGATGCAGGCTGGAGCTCGTCGAATCGAACTTTGTGATAATCTAGCTGTAGGAGGAACAACACCTAGCTATGGAGTGACCAAGGCAGCGGTTGAACTGGCAGCTAACTACGACACGACCATTATGACCATGATTCGTCCCCGTGGTGGCGACTTTGTCTATACTGATCTTGAAATAGCGATCATGCTGGAAGACATTCGTTTGACTGCTCAGGCTGGAAGTCAAGGGGTTGTATTTGGGACATTAACTGCTGATAACAAGTTAGATAAGGCTAATCTTGAAAAGTTGATTGCCGCCTCTAAAGGAATGGAAATTGTCTTTCACATGGCCTTTGATGAATTGAGTGATGAAGACCAGTTGGAAGCCATTGACTGGCTCAGCCAAGTTGGTGTTACCCGTATCCTAACTCGTGCTGGTGTGTCTGGAGACTCGCTAGAGAAACGTTTCGCTCATTATCACAGAATTTTGGAACAGGCTAAAGGTAAAATTGAAATTCTACCAGGCGGGGGGATTGACTTGGACAACCGTCAAACCTTTATCGACCAGCTGGGCGTGACACAATTGCATGGAACTAAGGTTGTCTTTTAAAAAATAGAAAGGAACTGCTAGCTTTGGGTAGCAGTTTTCACTTATGTTTGAAATTTTTAAATCCTATCAGTTTAATAAAGAAAAGGCTAGAGACTATGGTTTTGTAGAAAATGGGGAAGTATGGAACTATAGTTGCCAGATTTTGCAAGGTGACTTTTCCATGACAGTCTCTATCACTCCTGATAATATAAGTTTTCAGGTTTTTGATCAGGAAACGGGTGACCTCTATCCTCAAGTACATATGGAAAGTATGCGGGGAAGTTTTGTTGCAAGTATCCGTGAGGCTTGTTTGGAGATTCTCTACCAGATTCGGAAGGATTGCTTTGATGTACAGGATTTTATCTGTCCTCAGACTAAGCGTATCATGGCTCAAGTTCAAGAAAAGTATGGTAGTCAGTTGGAGTATTTGTGGGAAAAGTCACCTGATACAGCTGTATTGCGTCATGAAGGCAATCAAAAGTGGTATGCTGTTGTGATGAGAATTCCTTGGGATAAGCTGGAAAAGGGCAGAGAAGGGCTAGTCGAAGCAGTCAACCTCAAACACGACCAAGTAGCTGATTTTCTTTCACAAAAGGGCATTTATCCAGCCTTTCATATGAACAAACGCTACTGGCTTAGTATGGCACTTGATGATACTTTGTCAGATGAAATGGTACTGGAATTGATAGAAAGAAGTTGGAACTTAACCGTGAAAAAATAAGGAAAGTTACTTGATTTTTCAAATACTTTCAATTAGCAAAATATTCTTTACTGAAGAAATTTTCAGAAAATAATGGATTTTTTCTTGACAAGTGTTTTTAGCTATGCTAAAATACTAAACAAGATATCAAACGAAGGAGAAAGTCAAACATGAAAACAGCTAAGTTTAATCAATTTGCTTTGTTGTTGAGGTACTCGGGCTAGTGCAAAAGCATTAGTCCTGTTTGGCTTACCAAGCGGGAGTAAATCAACATCTCGCTTGGGCTTCTAAGCGAGATGTTTTTTTAAAACCACATTTGGAAAAGGGGAAATCTTATGCGTAAAGTTGAATTTTTTGATACAAGCCTTCGTGATGGGGAACAAACACCTGGTGTTAACTTCTCAATAAAGGAAAAAGTTTCCATTGCAAGACAGCTGGAGAAATGGGGAATTTCTGTAATTGAAGCTGGTTTTCCGGCTGCTAGTCCAGATTCATTTATAGCTGTTCAAGAAATTGCTAAAGCCATGAAAAAAACAGCAGTGACAGGATTAGCTCGTTCTGTAAAATCTGATATTGATGCTTGTTATGAGGCTCTTAAGGATGCCAAGTATCCTCAAATTCATGTCTTTATCGCTACCAGTCCGATTCACCGCAAGTATAAGCTCAATAAGAGCAAGGAAGAGATTTTAGAAGCTATCAAGGAGCATGTTTCTTACGCACGTTCTAAGTTTGAAATCGTCGAATTCTCTCCTGAAGATGCGACTAGAACAGAGTTGGATTTCCTCTTACAAGTCGTTCAAACAGCGGTCGATGCAGGTGCATCTTATATCAATATCCCTGACACAGTTGGCTTTACGACTCCAGAAGAGTTTGCACGTATCTTTGATCACTTGACTGAAAATATTAAATCAGATCATAAAGTTGTCTTTGGTGTCCACTGTCACGATGATCTCGGTATGGCAACTGCAAATACTTTGACAGCAATTAAACACGGTGCTGGACGTGTTCAGGGAACTATTAATGGTATCGGTGAACGCGCAGGTAATGTTGCTCTTGAAGAAGTAGCTGTTGCTTTGAAGATTCGTGAGGATTTCTTCCAAGCAACTAGTGATATTGTTTTGGATGAAACAATGAATACGTCTGAAATGGTTTCTCGCTTCTCTGGTATTCCAGTTCCTAAAAACAAGGCTGTGGTTGGTGGTAATGCCTTCTCTCACGAGTCTGGTATTCACCAAGATGGAGTCCTTAAAAATCCTCTCACTTATGAAATCATCACACCTGAATTGGTCGGTGTTAAGAGCAATAGTCTTCCGCTTGGAAAATTGTCTGGTCGCCATGCCTTTGTTGAAAAACTAAGAGAATTAGCCCTAGATTTTACAGAAGAGGATATCAAACCACTCTTCGCTAAGTTCAAGGCACTGGCGGACAAGAAACAAGAAATCACAGATGCAGATATTCGAGCTCTGGTAGCTGGAACCATGGTTGAAAATCCAGAAGGCTTCCACTTTGATGATTTGCAACTTCAAACCCATGCAGACAATGAAATTGAAGCGCTCGTTAGCCTGGCCAATATGGATGGTGAGAAAGTCGAATTTAATGCGACAGGACAAGGTTCCGTTGAAGCGATCTTTAACGCTATCGATAAGTTCTTTAACCAATCTGTCCGCTTGGTGTCCTATACCATCGATGCGGTAACAGATGGAATCGATGCCCAAGCTCGGGTTTTGGTCACTGTTGAAAACAGAGATACCGAAACCATCTTTAACGCAGCAGGTCTTGATTTCGATGTATTGAAGGCTTCCGCTATTGCCTATATCAATGCCAATACTTTTGTTCAAAAAGAGAATGCAGGTGAGATGGGGCATAGCGTTTCCTACCGAGACATGCCTAGTGTGTAAAGGAGAAGGCTATGACAAAGAAAATAGTAGCTCTAGCAGGGGATGGAATCGGTCCAGAAATCATGGAAGCTGGTTTAGCGGTTCTGGAAGCTCTAGCTTCAAAAACAGGATTTGACTATGAGATAGACAGACGCCCCTTTGGAGGTGCGGGTATTGATGCTGTGGGGCATCCCTTACCTGATGAAACCCTCAAGGCATGTAGAGAAGCAGATGCTATTCTCCTTGCGGCTATCGGTAGTCCCCAGTATGATGGGGCGGCGATTCGGCCTGAACAAGGCTTGCTAGCTCTTCGTAAGGAACTCAATCTCTATGCCAATATTAGGCCTGTAAAAATCTTTGACAGTCTCAAGCATTTATCACCTCTCAAACCGGAACGAATTGCTGGTGTAGACTTTGTCGTGGTGCGTGAGTTGACAGGTGGGATTTACTTTGGGGATCATATCCTTGAAGAGCGAAAAGCGCGTGATATCAACGACTACAGCTACGAAGAAGTAGAGCAGATTATTCGCAAGGCATTTGAAATTGCAAGAAGTCGCAGAAAAATCGTTACTAGTATCGATAAGCAAAATGTTCTAGCAACATCAAAACTCTGGCGCAGAGTAGCTGAAGAAGTTGCGCAGGATTTCCCAGATGTTATCTTGGAACACCAGTTGGTGGACTCAGCTGCCATGCTTATTATTACTAATCCTGCCAAGTTTGATGTCATTGTGACGGAGAATCTTTTCGGAGATATCTTATCTGATGAATCAAGCGTTCTATCAGGCACACTTGGCGTCATGCCATCAGCCAGTCATTCTGAAAAGGGGCCAAGTCTTTATGAGCCTATTCATGGTTCAGCACCTGATATTGCAGGTCAAGGAATTGCCAATCCTATCTCTATGATTTTGTCAGTTGCCATGATGCTGAGAGACAGTTTTGGACGTTATGAGGATGCAGAGCGTATCGAGCGTGCTGTTGAAGCTAGTTTAGCGGCTGGCATTTTAACAAGAGATATTGGAGGACAGGCTTCTACTAAGGAAATGACAGAAGCCATCATTGAAAGATTATGAAGATAAATGAAGGAATCACGCTTGCCCTCTTGATTTGGAATTTGCTGATTTTCTTGATTTATGGCATTGACAAATCCAAGGCAAGAAGAGGTGCTTGGCGCGTCCCAGAGAAAATCTTACTCATTTTAGCCCTTACTTGTGGTGGTTTTGGTGCCTGGTTGGCAGGAATCACCTTTCACCACAAGACTAGAAAATGGTATTTCAAAACAGTTTGGTTTCTCGGGATGGTGACCACACTAGTAGCCTTATATTTTATTTGGAGGTAATGGATGGCAGGAAAATCGATTTTTGATAAATTATGGGACCGCCATGTCATCACAGGAGAAGAGGGGCAGCCTCAACTCATGTATGTGGACCAGCACTATATTCATGAAGTGACTAGTCCCCAAGCTTTTCAAGGATTACGAGATGCGGGGCGCAGATTGAGACGGCCCGACTTGACATTTGGAACCTTTGACCACAATGTACCAACGGTCAATATCTACGATATTCGAGATGTCATTTCTAAGGCTCAAATTGATAAGCTTGCTGAAAATGTTGAGGAGTTTGGGATTGAACATGCTGCCCATGGTTCTGAAAAGCAGGGAATCGTTCACATGGTAGGTCCAGAAACAGGACGGACGCAACCAGGAAAATTCATCGTCTGTGGAGATAGCCACACAGCTACTCACGGAGCTTTCGGAGCTATCGCTTTTGGGATTGGGACCAGTGAGGTCGAGCATGTCTTTGCTACCCAGACACTCTGGCAAGTTAAACCCAAGAAAATGCTGGTAGAATTCACTGGTGTTCCTCAAAAAGGAGTTTATTCTAAGGATTACATTCTCGCCTTAATTGCTAAGTACGGCGTTGCCTGTGGTGTTGGCTATGTGGTTGAATATCGTGGAGAAGCCATTGATGCACTGACCATGGAAGAGCGCATGACCATCTGCAATATGTCTATTGAGTTTGGCTCCAAGATGGGAATTATGAATCCAGACCAGACTACCTATGACTATCTCAAGGGACGGGAATGTGTTCCCGAAGATTTCGAGGAGGCTGTTGCTGACTGGAAGACGCTTGTCAGCGATGATGATGCTGTTTATGATAAGGTTATCCGGATGGATGTCTCAGACTTGGCTCCTATGGTGACTTGGGGAACCAATCCTGCTATGGGCGTCGACTTTGACAGTAGTTTTCCAGAAATTAAGGATATGAATGATGAGCGAGCTTATCATTACATGAACTTGGAACCAGGTCAAAAGCCAGAGGATATTGAACTAGAATATATTTTTATCGGGTCTTGTACCAATGCTCGACTCAGTGACTTACAGCTGGCTGCGCGATTTGTAAAAGGGAAGAAGATTGCTCCCAATCTAACAGCAATTGTAGTGCCAGGATCGCGTCCTGTCAAACGAGCTGCGGAGAAGTTGGGCTTGGATAAGGTCTTCTTAGATGCTGGCTTTGAGTGGCGAGACCCAGGTTGCTCTATGTGCCTAGGTATGAATCCCGACAAGGTTCCTGATGGTGTCCACTGTGCCTCAACCAGTAACCGCAACTTTGAGGACAGACAGGGATTTGGTGCTAAAACCCATCTTTGCAGTCCAGCCATGGCAGCAGCGGCGGCTATTGCAGGCCGTTTCGTAGATGTTCGGCAAATGCCAGAGGCCCAGTAAGGAGAGGATATGGAGAAATTTACAGTTTATACGGGAACGACCGTTCCTCTTATGAATGATAACATCGACACCGACCAAATACTCCCCAAGCAGTTTCTCAAGTTAATTGATAAAAAAGGCTTTGGTAAGTATCTCATGTATGCTTGGCGTTATCTGGACGATAACTATACTGAGGATCCAGACTTTGTCTTTAACCGACCTGAATACCGAAAAGCCAGTATCCTCATTTCAGGGGATAATTTTGGGGCAGGTTCTTCAAGGGAACACGCAGCTTGGGCTCTAGCCGACTATGGTTTTAAGGTCGTGATTGCAGGTTCTTTTGGGGACATTCATTACAATAATGAACTCAATAATGGCATGTTGCCCATTGTTCAGCCTAGGGAGGTTAGAGAGAAACTAGCCCAACTCAAACCGACCGACCAGGTAACTGTGGACTTGGAACAACAAAAAATCATCTCACCAGTTGGAGAATTCACTTTCGAAATAGATAGCGAGTGGAAACACAAGCTCTTAAATGGTTTGGATGATATCGGAATTACTTTGCAGTATGAAGATTTGATTGCTGCTTATGAAAAACAACGCCCAGCCTACTGGCAGGATTAGAAAAATAGAAAAGGAACTATAGAACTATGACAAAACACATTCAATGGAACGGAACACTTTCTCAAGAAGGCTATGACATTTTAAAAGGTGAGGGCGGATGTATCGTTTGCCCTACAAAAGTTGGTTACATTATCATGACTAGCGATAAAGCAGGACTTGAACGCAAATTTGAAGCTAAAGAGCGTAACCGTAACAAACCAGGTGTTGTACTTTGTGGTAGCATGGATGAGCTTCGCGCTTTAGCACAACTCAACCCAGAAATTGAAGCCTTCTACCAAAAACATTGGGACGAAGACATTCTCCTCGGTTGTATCCTTCCATGGAAACCAGAAGCTTTTGAAAAATTGAAAGCATACGGTGATGGCCGTGAGGAGCTCATGACAGACGTTCGTGGTACTAGCTGTTTTGTCATCAAGTTTGGTAAAGCTGGTGAACAGTTGGCTGCTAAACTTTGGGAAGAAGGTAAAATGGTCTATGCCTCATCAGCTAACCCATCTGGTAAAGGAAACCGTGGTAAGGTGGAAGGTATCGGTCAACGTATCGAAGGAGCAGTGGACCTTGTCATCGAAGCAGACGACTATGTGGCATCTATCCAACCTGACAAAACGATTGAAACTCGCTACGAGCAAGGTGTGATGGTATCTATGGTTGATAAAGATGGTAAGCTCATCCCAGAACAAGGAGGAGACCGTTCAATCTCACCAGCACCAGTCGTTATCCGCAAAGGGCTTGACATTGATAAAATCCTGATGCACCTGTCAGATACCTTTAACTCATGGGACTACCGTCAAGGTGAGTATTATTAAAATAAAAAAAGAAGTCTAGTGTTATGAGGGAATAAAGTTCTCTACACTGGGCTTTTTCTTTAGAATTTCTTTTCTTTTTTTAATAGATATGATATGCTAGATGCAGAATATATATTAATAGGATGTGGTTTCGTTCAAAGTAAAATATCTTACTTTGAACGAAACAAATATAATTTACGTCTAACAATAAATTTTTAATAGGCAAGGAAAACACAATGGTTTCAAAACAAACTTTCATTGACAGGATAAAAAAAGAATTCCCAGATGCAATTGAAAATCAAACCAAAAGTTATATTTCTTTTCAGGTTAAAAATAGGAAAGGGAAGTTACAAAATTTTATAGAAATTAATTTTCAAAATAAAGGAATAAAGATTGCCGTTCTCTCTAAGAGTCTTCATGATTCAGATATTTTGTTGTTTAATAAGAAGCCTGATTCATTCGGTTGGACACTTGATGCTGAGTATTTTATTGAGGATGAAAATTCATTAAATGATATTTTACCTTTTATAAATAAATCTTATGAGTTTGTAAAAAGTGGAATTAAATCAGAGTGTTATAAAGTCTTCAGAGAGTTTTTGTCTAAATTTGTGAATCAATCAAATATCTATAATTCAAAAGATATAGAAATTAAACGTTCTCAAAAATTAGATGGAGCTGAACAGATTTACCCTGCACTGACTATTGAGGGTATTCCGTACAAAGTTGAAATGCTTAACACAGGTCATTTTGGTCCAAAGAGTGGTAATGGATATATTAAATCACCTTACTTTGGTTATCGGCTGAGTGACATGGATAACTCATGGATAAATATAAGGTGTGGTTTTCAGAGATTTAAACTCACAGATTTAAAATAGTAAAATGGTATAGTAATAATCGAGATGAAGATTTAGATTATAAATACCTTGTCAAGGACTTAGAGTTGGAATCAACTGCTGAACCTAACGATATTTTAAAAGAGTTTTATGATAATTTCACTAGTTTTTATAGAGAATCAGAAAAGGAAGAGATAAACATGTCAGAAAATATCAACGAGTATAAGAATATATTATTACAATCCAAAAACTTCATTCTTCGAGGTGCTCCTGGCACAGGAAAAACTTATCTTACTAAAGAAATTGCTAAAGAATTAACGGGTGGCAACGAAGACCAAATCGGCTTTGTACAATTTCATCCATCCTATGATTATACTGATTTTGTAGAGGGGTTGAGACCTGTATCAAATGGTGATGGAGCTATCGAGTTTAAGCTAGAAGATGGTATTTTCAAGAAGTTTTGCCAGAAGGCTAAAGAAGCTCAGAAAACTGGAGGCCAAGATAATTTTGAGGAAGCGTGGGATCTTTATCTTGAATATGTAAATAGCAGAGATGAAAAAGAATATTTGACAGAATTTTCCTATCTCACAGTAAATAGTAGAAATAATTTTAATATCAATTATGAAACTAAAGCCCAAGGAACTTGCTTAACAAAATCTTATGTTTATGAACTCTATAAAGATGAAAAATATCTGAAACAGCCTTATTATCGTAATCAAGGAAAAAAAGTCCTAGAAACTTTAAAGAAAAGATTTGGTCTGAAAGATTATATTTCTCCAACAGAGATTGACACAGACAAGAAATTCGTTTTCATCATCGATGAAATCAATCGTGGTGAGATTTCTAAGATTTTTGGTGAACTCTTTTTCTCTATTGACCCTGGTTATCGTGGTGAAAAGGGGAGTGTTTCCACCCAGTATGCTAATTTACATGAGACGGATGACAAGTTTTATATTCCTGAGAATGTCTACATCATTGGAACTATGAATGATATTGACCGTTCAGTAGATACCTTTGATTTTGCTATGCGTCGTCGTTTCCGTTTTGTTGAAGTTACTGCTGAAAGTCAAGTTGCTATGTTGGATAAAGAACTAGATATCCATGCAGAAGAAGCAAAACTTCGTCTTAGAAATTTGAACGCTGCTATCGAAAACGTTCAGGAGCTAAATAGTCATTATCATATCGGTCCAAGTTATTTCCTTAAATTGAAGGAAGTGGATTTTGACTATGAATTACTCTGGTCAGATTACCTCAAACCACTTTTGGAAGATTACTTACGAGGTTCTTATGAAGAATCTGAAACTCTGGCAACATTGAAAAAAGCATTTAATCTGACAAATAAAGAGCAAACAGAACTCCAAGATACTGGTGATAAAGATGCGGATAACTGATAATCAGCATAAAATTGCTAAAGAAGACTTTGTCGCAGAATATCCCAAACTAAGTCAATCCCTTCTTGATAGAACACTGGATAACCTTTCTCGAAAGGACAGTATCTTTATTTTCCCAAATGATTTGACTCATTCTCCTGATTTGGATAAGGACCAAAAGATTTTTGAAACTGTCAATCAGGAAATCAAGACAGGAAATGTGATTGGTTTTCTGGGGTGTGGTCAGGAAAGATTGACAATCTCCTCGCGTTTTTCGATTAAAGGTGATGACTATTTTTTGCATTATCTTTTACAAAAGGTTCTCAATATGAATCTGACTAGTTTGGATGTTGGACTATCTCAAGAGGATAAACTTTATCAGTTCTTGATTTACCTCTTTCCAAAATATCTGCAAGTAGCTCTCAGAAAAGGTCTGTATAAGGAATACCAAAGATTTTCTCATAACGATAGTCATGTAAAGGGGGTGATAGATGTTGGAAATCATCTTAAGAAAAATCTTCCTTTTATGGGAAATGTTGCCTACACAACGAGGGAGTTCACCTATGATAATCCCCTCATGCAGTTGATTCGGCATACGCTTGAGTACATAAAGACTCAAAAAAGTTTTGGAGCACTACTCGATAGTAATCGTGAAAATATGGCAGAAATCGTGCGAGTAACCCCATCTTATAAACTAGCTGATCGTGCTAAGATTATTCGGGGAAATCAATCTAAACCTATACGTCATGCATACTTTCACGAGTACAGAAAGTTACAAGAACTTTGTCTTATGATCCTAAGCCAAGAAAAGCACGGTCTAGGGTATCAGGAACAAAAAATCCATGGTATTCTTTTTGATGTTTCCTGGCTCTGGGAAGAGTATATTTACACCCTGTTGCCAAAAGATTTCATACATCCACGAAATAAGGATAAGACGGACGGAATTTCAGTATTTTCTAATCGTGAAAGAAAAGTATTTCCAGATTTTTATCATAAAGAGTTAAAAATAGTTCTAGATGCAAAATATAAAAAACTTGAAGATACTGAAAAAGGAATCAACCGTGAGGACTTATTCCAGCTGATTTCCTATTCTTATATTTTAAAAGCTGAGAAAGCTGGATTGATTTTTCCTAGTATAGAGCGATCAGTAAATAGTGAGATAGGAGAAGTAGTGGGGTACGGAGTCTTGCTTAAAAAGTTGTCTATCCAAATTCCTCAGAATGCTTCATCTTATAATGAATTTTGTGAAATGATGGAAAGCTCTGAAGAAATTTTTAAAAGGAATATTGATAAGGAAGTGGGGAGAAACTAATCTCCTCACTTTTTATATTTAAATCATAAAAACCGAACATTATTGTTTTATAATTGAAATTATTTGACAAAAACTGTACTTTGGTTTATAATAAATCAAGGAAACGTCGGAAAAGGCGTAGGGATGCGCAAGCATAGGTAGGTCATTACAAAAGAAACGAGACATCGATATGTTAAATGAATTTCCAATTTTTGATTACGAAGATATTCAGTTGATCCCTAATAAATGTGTCATTAAAAGCCGTGCAGAAGCGGATACAAGTGTCACACTTGGAAATCACACTTTCAAACTACCTGTTGTACCAGCCAACATGCAGACGATTTTGGATGAGGATGTTGCAGAGCAACTGGCTAAAGGCGGATACTTCTACATTATGCACCGTTTTGATGAGGCGGAGCGCATTCCTTTTATCAAACGCATGCACGATCAAGGGCTCATTGCTTCTATTTCAGTCGGTGTTAAGGATTACGAGTATGATTTTGTTAGCCGACTCAAGGCTGATGCTCCTGAGTATATCACGATTGATATTGCTCATGGACATGCGGATAGCGTGATTTCTATGATTCAACACATCAAGAAAGAATTGCCAGATACTTTTGTCATTGCTGGGAATGTGGGCACACCAGAAGCAGTACGTGAATTGGAAAATGCTGGGGCGGATGCTACTAAGGTTGGAATCGGTCCTGGGAAGGTTTGTATCACCAAGGTCAAGACTGGTTTTGGTACAGGTGGTTGGCAGTTGGCAGCACTTCGCTGGTGTACTAAAGCAGCTCGTAAACCGATTATTGCTGATGGTGGGATTCGTACTCATGGCGATATTGCTAAGTCTATCCGTTTCGGTGCTAGCATGGTTATGATTGGTTCCCTTTTTGCGGGACATATCGAAAGCCCAGGAAAGACGATTGAAGTCGATGGTGAACAATTTAAAGAATACTATGGTTCCGCTTCTCAATACCAAAAAGGAGCTTATAAAAACGTGGAAGGAAAACGCATCTTACTTCCTGCAAAAGGGCATTTGCAAGATACCCTTACTGAGATGGAGCAGGATCTGCAGAGTGCCATTTCCTACGCAGGTGGACGCAAGGTTGCGGACCTCAAACACGTTGATTATGTGATCGTGAAAAACTCTATCTGGAACGGGGATGCATCCCACTAATGGACGCTTAGTCCACCCATAAAAAACTTGTTATTAGAGCAAATTTCTGTTATAATAAGACAAGTTTCCACCCTTAGTGTAATGGATATCACGTAAGATTCCGGTTCTTGAGATGGGGGTTCGATTCCCTCAGGGTGGATGTAAATATTCTTAGAAAGCCTCAATTTAAGGCTTTTTTCTTTAAATTTGTCTTAAAATTGAAGATTGTCTTATAAATAATGCTCAATTCCCCTCTAGTCCCGTTTTAAAGTGACTCAGGGGGCTTTTTTTGATATAATAAGAAGGACTGTTATCAGTTAGAAAGAGGTTGGTATGAAAGAATTACAAACTGTACTGAAAGACCGTTTTGCAATCGAATTTGCAGATAAAAAGCTACTAGAAACTGCCTTTACTCATACGAGTTATGCCAATGAGCACCGCCTCTTAAAAATTTCACACAATGAGCGCTTGGAATTTTTAGGAGACGCTGTTCTGCAATTATTGATTTCAGAATATCTGTATAAAAAATATCCTAAGAAACCAGAGGGCGATTTGTCCAAGCTCCGTGCTATGATTGTCCGTGAGGAGAGTTTGGCTGGTTTTGCGCGTGATTGCCAGTTTGATCAGTTTATCAAGCTAGGAAAAGGGGAAGAAAAGTCTGGTGGTCGCAATCGTGACACTATTCTTGGAGATGCTTTTGAAGCCTTTCTGGGTGCTTTGCTTTTAGACAAGGATGTTGCTAGAGTAAAAGAGTTTATCTATCAGGTCATGATTCCCAAGGTTGAAGCAGGTGACTTTGAAATGATTAAGGATTACAAGACACACCTTCAAGAGTTACTCCAGGTCAATGGAGATGTGGATATTCGCTACCAGGTGACCTCTGAGACGGGCCCTGCCCATGACAAGGTTTTTGATGTAGAAGTTCTGGTTGAAGGCAAGAGTATCGGAAAAGGTCAAGGCCGTTCTAAAAAATTGGCAGAGCAAGAGGCCGCAAAAAATGCAGTTGAGAAGGGGCTGGATTCATGTATTTAAAGGAAATTGAGATTCAGGGATTCAAGTCCTTTGCTGACAAGACCAAGGTCGTCTTTGACCAAGGTGTGACAGCTGTCGTTGGGCCCAATGGTTCTGGGAAGTCAAATATTACAGAAAGTTTGCGATGGGCCTTAGGGGAGTCTAGTGTCAAGAGCCTTCGTGGTGGTAAGATGCCCGACGTTATCTTTGCTGGGACCGAAAGTCGTAAGCCACTCAATTATGCCTCTGTTATCGTGACCTTAGACAATGAAGATGGCTTCATCAAGGATGCAGGGCAAGTCATTAAGGTAGAACGCCATATCTATCGTAGTGGTGATAGCGAGTATCGGATTGATGGCAAAAAAGTGCGCTTGCGTGATGTGCACGACCTCTTCTTGGATACCGGTTTGGGTCGGGATTCCTTCTCCATCATTTCCCAAGGGAAGGTTGAGGAAATTTTTAACTCCAAGCCCGAAGAACGCCGTGCTATTTTTGAAGAAGCTGCTGGAGTTTTAAAATACAAGACTCGTCGAAAAGAAACAGAAAGCAAACTGCAACAAACTCAGGACAATCTCGACCGCTTAGAGGACATTATCTACGAGTTGGACAATCAAATCAAGCCCCTTGCAAAACAAGCCGAGAATGCGCGCAAGTTTCTTGACTTGGATGGTCAACGCAAGACGATTTATTTGGATGTACTGGTTGCCCAAATCAAGGAAAACAAAACTGAACTAGAGCTAACAGAAGAAGAGTTAACGCAGGTTCAGGAACTCTTGACCAGTTATTACCAAAAGCGTGAAGAGTTAGAAGAGGAAAATCAAAGTCTTAAAAAGAAACGCCAGGATCTCCAAGCTCAAATGGCCAAGGATCAAGGAAGTTTGATGGATTTGACTAGTTTGATCAGTGACTTAGAGCGAAAACTAGCCCTATCCAAACTGGAATCCGAGCAAGTTGCCCTTAATCAACAAGAAGCACAAACCCGTTTGACTGCTTTGGAAGATAAGAGGAAGGCTCTAAGTAAGGAAAAGGCTGAAAAAGAAGGGAATTTGGAACAGTTAGAGGAAAGTCTAGCTGAAAATAACAAGGAACTCAATCGCTTAGAAGCAGAATTGCTAGCTTTTTCAGATGATCCTGACCAGATGATTGAGCTCTTGCGCGAACGCTTTGTCGCTCTTTTACAAGAAGAAGCGGATGTCTCAAACCAACTGACCCGCATCGAGAATGAGTTGGAAAACAGCCGTCAACTATCTCAAAAACAAGCAGACCAACTTGAGAAGTTGAAAGAACAACTGGCTACAGCTAAAGAGAAGGCCAGTCAACAACAGGCTGAGCTTGAATCTGCCAAGGAGCAGGTTCAGAAATTATTGGCAGACTACCAAGCTAGTTCCAAGGAACAAGAGGAGCAGAAAGTTTCTTACCAAGCCCAGCAGAGCCAACTCTTTGATCGTCTAGACAGTCTCAAAAACAAGCAGGCTAGAGCCCAGAGTTTAGAAAACATCCTAAGAAATCATAGTAATTTTTATGCGGGTGTTAAGAGTGTTCTTCAAGAAAAAGCCCGTCTTGGTGGGATCATTGGTGCAGTCAGTGAACATTTGACCTTTGATGTGCATTATCAAACTGCCCTAGAGATTGCGCTTGGAGCTAGCAGTCAGCATATCATCGTAGAAGATGAAAACGCGGCAACCAAGGCGATTGATTTCCTAAAACGTAACAGAGCCGGTCGTGCAACCTTTCTTCCACTGACGACTATCAAGGCTCGTACCATTTCTAGTCAGAATCAAGATGCTATCGCAGCAAGTCCAGGATTTCTGGGAATGGCAGATGAGTTGGTGTCGTTTGATAAGAGACTAGAAGCCATTTTCAAAAACTTGCTTGCTACAACGGCTATCTTTGATACTGTAGAACATGCGCGTGCCGCAGCTCGTCAAGTTCGCTATCAGGTTCGCATGGTGACGCTTGATGGTACCGAATTGCGCACAGGTGGTTCCTACGCGGGGGGTGCCAATCGTCAAAACAACAGTATTTTCATCAAGCCAGAGCTGGAGCAATTACAAAAAGAAATTGCTAAAGAAGAAGCTGACTTGCGGTCAGAAGAAGCGAGTTTGAAGATCTTGCAAGATGAGATGGCGGTATTGGCAGAAAGATTAGAAGCTATCAAATCTCAGGGTGAGCAAGCTCGTATTCAGGAGCAAGGCTTGTATCTTGCTTATCAACAAACCAATCAGCAGGTCGAAGAACTGGAAACGCTTTGGAAACTTCAAGAAGAGGAATTAAATCGCCTTACTGAAGGAGATTGGCAAGCGGATAAGGAAAAATGCCAAGAGCGCCTTGCTACTATTGCTAGAGAAAAGCAAAATTTGGAAGCTGAGATTGAAGAGATTAAGTCTAACAAAAACGCTATTCAAGAACGCTATCAAAACTTGCAGGAACAGATTTCTCGAGCGCGCTTGCTTAAGTCAGAACTGCAAGGACAAAAGCGGTACGAAGTGACTGATATAGAACGCTTAGGTAAGGAACTGGATAATCTGGATATCGAGCAAGAGGAGATTCAGCGTCTCCTCCAAGAAAAGGTTGATAATCTTGAGAAAGTGGATACGGATTTGCTAAGTCAGCAGGTGGAAGAGGCCAAAACTCAGAAAACAAACCTCCAACAAGGTTTGATTCGCAAGCAGTTTGAGTTGGATGATATCGAAGGCCAGCTGGATGATATTGCCAGCCATTTGGACCAGGCTCGCCAGCAGAATGAGGAGTGGATTCGTAAACAAACACGTGCTGAAGCCAAGAAAGAAAAGATCAGCGAACGCTTGCGCTATCTACAAGCTCAACTAACAGACCAGTACCAGATCAGCTACACTGAAGCTCTAGAAAAGGCTCATGAACTGGAAAATCTCAATCTGGCAGAGCAAGAGGTTAAGGATTTGGAGAAGGCTATTCGCTCACTGGGCCCTGTCAATTTGGACGCTATTGACCAGTACGAAGAAGTTCACAACCGTCTGGACTTCCTCAATAGTCAACGAGATGATATTTTGTCTGCGAAAAACCTGCTCCTTGAGACCATCACAGAGATGAATGATGAGGTTAAGGAGCGCTTCAAATCAACCTTTGAGGCTATTCGTGAGTCCTTTAAAGTAACCTTTAGACAGATGTTTGGCGGTGGTCAGGCAGACTTGATATTGACTGAGGGCGATCTTTTAACAGCTGGTGTGGAGATTTCTGTTCAACCACCAGGTAAGAAAATCCAATCTCTCAACCTCATGAGTGGTGGTGAAAAAGCCCTATCTGCTCTGGCTCTGCTCTTCTCAATCATCCGAGTTAAGACCATTCCTTTCGTCATCTTGGACGAGGTAGAGGCGGCGCTGGACGAAGCCAACGTCAAACGTTTTGGTGATTACCTCAACCGCTTTGACAAGGACAGTCAGTTCATCGTCGTAACCCACCGTAAGGGAACGATGGTGGCAGCGGATTCTATCTATGGAGTTACCATGCAAGAATCAGGTGTATCTAAAATTGTTTCGGTTAAGTTAAAAGATTTAGAAGAAACAGTAGACTAGTTACCAAACGATAGCATCTCTTAGGAGGTGCTATTTTTTAAAACTAAAGCCCTAAATTTTCTCTTACGGTCAGTTCAGGCGCAAAAAACGACATTTGGGATTTCCTCTTAGCGAAAAGACTTTCTCTATGATATAATAGTTTCATGATTACAACAGTACCTATTAAGAACGAAAAAGATATTGCAGTACCAGGTAATACAGTCCTTGTACTAGGTTATTTTGATGGCATCCACAAGGGGCATCAGAAACTTTTTGAAGTGGCCAGTAAGGCTTCTATGAAGGATTATCTGCCAGTTGTCGTGATGACCTTTACGGAGTCGCCAAAACTTGCCTTACAACCTTATCAACCTGAGCTCATGCTCCATATCGTCAATCACGAGGAACGAGAGCACAAGATGAAGTGGCACGGAGTAGAGGCTCTTTTCTTACTTGACTTTAGTAGCAAATTTGCTAGTTTAACGGGTCAAGAATTCTTTGATACCTATGTTCGAGCTTTAAAACCAGCTATTATTGTAGCAGGATTTGACTATACTTTTGGCTCTGATAAGAAAACTGCGGATGACCTGAAGGACTATTTTGATGGAGAGATCATCATTGTTCCTCCAGTTGAAGATGAAAAGGGCAAGATTAGTTCTACACGGATTCGTCAGGCAATTCTTGATGGAGATGTAAAGGAAGTCAATCATCTGCTCGGCACTCCGCTCCCATCTCGTGGAACGGTCGTTCATGGAAATGCTCGTGGGCGTACTATCGGTTATCCAACAGCCAATCTGGTCCTAAGAGACCGAACTTACATGCCAGCGGACGGTGTTTACGTAGTCGATGTCGAGGTGCAACGTCAAAGATATCGTGGCATGGCGAGCGTTGGAAAAAATGTTACCTTTGATGGAGAAGAACCACGTTTTGAAGTCAATATTTTCGACTTTTCAGACGATATTTATGGTGAGACAGTCATGGTCTACTGGCTGGACCGTGTTCGCGATATGGTCAAATTTGACTCCGTAGAGGAACTGGTAGACCAACTCCAGAAAGACGAAGAGATTGCTCGAAACTGGAAGGATGGAGAGTGAGAGTTTGCTATCAATTCGAGAGAGTAGATAGAATGAAATTCATATAATGGACAAAAAAAGTAGCCTGCAAAGGCTACTTTTTATTAAAACACACGATAGACATAAGGATTTTCTGGTTTGTCTACTTTTGTGAAACTCTCAACCTCCAGTGTTGGGAGTTTTTGTTTGAGTTCTTTATGGTAGTGGAGAGTCAGGGTTCCTCTAGCGGTAATCCAAGTATTGTCAGGATACTGGCGTGAGTTCCCCTTGGTCAGGAGTCCATATACTCCAGAGTCTGCGATACAGTGGATGATGCCAAAGCGAAAGAGGAACTGGCTATCTGGATGGCTAGGATCGTTATAGACAAAGCCTGTAAATTCGATTTTCTTTCCTTCAAACTCTTGAGGGTAGTCATAGAGAACTTCCATGATCTCCATATAGTTATCGTCTGTAATTTGAATGGTTGGCTGGGAGAGGTATTTGTCAGCTGTAGTCCTCATTTCCTTTTCATAAGCAGATTTGGAAAAATAGGTACTGGTATCGGGTTTGAGGTATTGACTGGATGTGCCTTCGCTTGCCTGAATAGCAGTATCGATTCCCTCAGCAAGTGGGAAATGATAACCTTTGGCAGATACAGTTCTCGAGTCCAAACTTACTGTCGGAAAGGCAACTCCAATCAAGAGAGGTAGTGACAGTAAAAGGATGCTGATTCGTCTAGATCGACGACTTTCCAAATGGCTGTGAGAGTTGATTTTCTTGATCCAGATATAGAATTGGACCAGAGCCAACAGAAGAGAAAGGACCATAGAGATATAGACTAGATAGGAATAGTGGAGGTTAATGTAGTGACTGAGCTTGCCAGATAGCTGCAGATAAAGGGTCAGAGCAAAATAACCTAGTAGAATGATAAATCGGATCATAGCATCACCCCCAACATGTAAGAATAAAACAAAACAAGCACTGTCACGATGCCCATGAATTGCCAGATGAAGCGTGCTTTTAGATAGTGTTTCATCATGAGGAGATTTTTGATATCAAGCATGGGGCCAATGATCAGAAAAGCAAGGACTGGCGCTAGGCCGAAGCTCGAGAGGAGAGAAGCACCGATAAAGGCGTCCGCCTCGCTACAAAGAGAGAGGAGAAAGGCTAGAAACATGAGCAAGAGAATCGCAAGGACTGGACTTGCGCTGATAGAGGTCAAGATCCGAGTCGGGACATAGACCTGCACGATAGCCGCAAAGAGACAGCCAAAGACCAAGTAACGCCCCATATCGAAAAACTCATCAATAGCCTGTATAAAGACCTGAAAGACCTTTCTAGCAGGACCCAAGTGTGAAAAGTCATGTTCATGACAAGTGATAGGATTCTCTTTTTGAATGGGTTCCTTCCAGAAAAATCCTAGGAAAATCCCCAGAATCAAAGCAATCACAATAGCTCCCAGAGCTCGCAAGAAGGCAAGTTTTATTGAATTGCCAAAGGCAGAATATGTAGCGAAAAGAACGATAGGATTGATGATGGGAGCAGTCACCAGAAAAGGAACCGCTGTGTAGCTGGGCACTTTCTTTTCCAGAAAACGATTGATAATCGGAACGATTCCACATTCGCAAGAAGGAAAGAGAAAGCCAATGAAGGTACCAAAAAAGATCCTCCCCCAACGATTGCGAGGAAGAAACTCATAAACTTTATCAGGCGTGATATAGACCTCAATCCACCCCGAAATCAGACTCCCAATCAAGACAAAAGGAAGGGCTTCAATCATGATGGAGAGAAAAATAGCTCCCGCTTGTAATACACTAGGAGGAAGAGATTGGAAAACAGTCATCTATTTTTTCTTCTCAACTTTTTCTTTTTTGTCTTTGTCATCTGGGAAAGTGACTTGTGTTAAGTCAGGAAGTTTGGCGAATTCTTCAAACATCTTGTCCAAATCATCCGTTTTTGTAAATTTAACAGCCATGGGCCTACCTCTTTTCTACATTCTATCTCTATTATACTATTATTTTGCGGAAATGGGATTATTTTGATAATCAAAGATGCAAAAATAGGTAAGGCAAAACAAGAGCTGTTCCTTATGGTATAATAGATTTATGGATAAAAAATATGAAAAAATCTCCCAAGATTTGGGAGTAACCTTAAAGCAAATCGATACCGTTCTAAGTTTGACGGCTGAGGGAGCGACAATTCCCTTCATCGCGCGTTATCGAAAGGACATGACTGGTAGTCTGGATGAGGTGGCGATTAAGGCCATTATCGACTTGGATAAAAGTCTGACAAATCTCAATGACCGCAAGGAAGCTGTCTTAGCTAAGATTCAAGAACAAGGCAAGCTGACCAAGGAATTGGAAGCAGCTATTTTGGCAGCTGAAAAATTAGCAGACGTTGAAGAACTCTATCTTCCTTATAAGGAAAAACGTCGAACCAAGGCAACCATTGCCCGTGAAGCTGGACTCTTTCCTCTTGCTCGCTTGATTTTGCAGGATGTAGCTGACTTGGAGAAAGAAGCTGAGAAGTTTGTCTGTGAAGGATTTGCGACTGGTCAAGAAGCCTTGGCTGGTGCGGTTGATATTTTGGTCGAAGCCTTATCGGAAGATGTCAATTTGCGTTCACTGACATATCAGGAAGTGTTGAGACACTCTAAAATCACTTCGCAGGTCAAGGATGAGAGTCTTGATGAAAAACAAGTTTTTCAGATTTATTACGAATTCTCAGAGACTGTTGGCAATATGCAGGGTTATCGTACCTTGGCTCTCAATCGTGGTGAGAAACTAGGTGTCTTAAAAGTCGGATTTGAACATGCGACGGACCGTATCTTATCTTTCTTTGCTGCTCGTTTCAAGGTGAAAAATGCCTATATAGATGAAGTAGTTCAACAGTCAGTTAAGAAAAAAGTCTTGCCTGCTATAGAACGACGCATTCGGACAGAATTAACTGAGAAAGCAGAAGAAGGGGCTATCCAACTCTTTTCTGACAACCTGCGCAATCTTCTCTTGGTTGCTCCGCTGAAAGGGCGCGTGGTTCTAGGATTTGACCCCGCCTTTCGTACAGGTGCCAAGCTGGCTGTTGTTGATGCAACAGGGAAAATGTTGACGACTCACGTCATTTATCCTGTCAAACCAGCCTCAGCTCGTCAGATTGAAGAAGCCAAGAAAGATTTGGCGGACTTGATTGGTCAATACGGTGTGGAAATTATTGCTATCGGGAATGGAACGGCCAGTCGGGAAAGTGAAGCCTTTGTGGCGGAAGTTCTGAAAGATTTTCCTAAAGTCAGCTATGTTATCGTCAATGAAAGTGGTGCCTCTGTCTATTCTGCTAGTGAGCTAGCCCGTCAGGAGTTTCCAGAATTAACCGTTGAAAAACGCTCTGCTATCTCTATTGCTCGTCGTTTGCAGGACCCCCTTGCTGAATTGGTCAAAATCGATCCTAAGTCAATCGGTGTCGGCCAGTACCAGCACGATGTCAGTCAGAAGAAACTGTCTGAGAGTCTGGACTTTGTCGTGGATACCGTGGTTAACCAAGTCGGTGTCAATGTTAACACAGCCAGCCCAGCTCTTCTTTCCCACGTAGCTGGACTCAATAAAACTATCTCTGAAAATATTGTCAAATACCGTGAGGAAGAAGGAAAAATCACTTCACGTTCTCAAATCAAGAAGGTTTCTCGTCTAGGTGCTAAAGCCTTTGAGCAAGCAGCTGGTTTCCTCCGTATTCCTGAAAGTAGCAATATTCTTGATAATACTGGAGTTCACCCAGAAAACTATGCTGCGGTTAAGGAACTCTTCAAACGCTTGTATATCAAGGACTTGAATGAAGAAGCTCAAAATAAGCTTAAGTCTCTTTCTATCAAGGAAATGGCGCAAGAACTAGAACTTGGCCCAGAAACCCTTAAAGATATCATTGCTGATCTTCTCAAACCAGGTCGAGATTTCCGTGACTCATTTGATGCACCTGTGCTTCGTCAAGATGTCTTGGATATCAAGGATTTAAAAGTCGGCCAGAAACTGGAAGGTGTGGTGCGGAATGTCGTTGACTTCGGTGCCTTCGTTGATATCGGGATTCACGAGGACGGCTTGATTCATATTTCCCACATGAGTCGTAAATTTATCAAACATCCCAGCCAAGTGGTATCAGTCGGAGATTTGGTAACGGTTTGGGTCAAGAAAATCGATACTGAACGTAAAAAAGTTAATCTGTCGCTCTTAGCTCCAGATGAAACTGACTGAGTACGTTCAGTCTGTTTCCCTCGAAGACTTTGGTAGACCTTTCACGCACCAAGCCCAGTGGAATTCTCGTCTGCGAACGACAGGTGGGCGATTTTTCCCTAAAGATGGGAATTTGGATTTTAATCCCAAGGTTTATAATGAACTAGGTTTGGAAGTCTTTCGCAAAATCGTGCGCCATGAACTCTGTCACTATCACCTTTATTTTCAGAGAAAGGGCTATCGCCATAAGGACCGAGATTTTAAGGAACTTTTGAAAGAAGTGGATGGACTGCGCTATGTACCACCCTTGAAAACACAATCTCAAAGTGCCTACCTAGTCTATCAGTGCCAATCTTGCCAGCAAAGTTATCAGCGTAAGAGAAGAATTGATACCAAACGCTATCGCTGTGGAGTTTGTCGAGGTAAACTCGTCATCATAAATCGGCCTAAGGACTGATGTTGATAGTTCTGATTCATGCTATACTACTTGTAAGAATACCGAAAGAGGAAACAATCATGAATACAAAATTTTATAAAATGAGACGAAATCGTATGGTGTCAGGAGTTTTAGCTGGGCTATCAGACAAGTGGAATTTTGATGTAACCCTAGTCCGCTTTCTCTTCGCCATTTTTACCGTGGCAAATTTTGGAATCGGAGTGATTATTTACATCATCCTTGCCTCTATCCTGCCAACTAAGGAAGAAATCGAAGCTGAAATGTACGGAACAGGACCACGCAAACGCAAGGAAGCCCAAGCTATTGAAGACAATGATGGCTGGTTTTGGTGAGTAAATCTATGGTAACAAAAGTTTTGCAACGATACTACAAGAGAAAAGAAGGCAGTAGCATGCTTAGGAAATACTTTAAAAACTATAAATGGACGGACGTGTTCTGGATTCTATTTATTTTGATTACTAGTTTTCTATCAACCAATAATTACTTATACCACTTAACGAAACAGGATTTTTCAGAAGAAGGTTGTCTTTTAGCAATTCCTTTGTTTCTTTTTCATTTTCTCTTCATTGATAAATTCATCATTTCTAGACGAGATCAAAAAGATGAATAACTTTTAACCCTTGCATCCGCAAGGGTTTTCTTCTTGCCTTTCTTTTATGGTAAAATATTGATAGCGAAATTGCTTGATATTCTTCAATCTTACAAAAATGTAAGATTAAAGTCTCTTTTGTAAGGTTAGGTTATGGCAGGCTACCTTTTTTTGCGATAAACTAGACTCATAAAGAACAAAGGAGCAAAACCATGAAAAGAATTTTACAAAAGAAAACAAGAAAACCAAGTCAAAAAGATATCGAGCGTGTTCAACTAGGATGCGCTATGATGCAAGCACAGTTTCAAATGATGGGATATTAAGAAGGAGAAAATCATGACACTTTTAGATGTAAAACACGTTCAAAAAATCTACAAAACACGTTTCCAAGGCAACCAAGTAGAAGCACTCAAAGACATTCATTTTACTGTGGAAAAGGGTGACTACGTTGCTATCATGGGGGAGTCTGGTTCTGGGAAGTCTACCCTGCTCAACATCCTAGCTATGCTGGATAAACCAACTCGAGGTCAGGTTTACTTAAACGGAACAGACACAGCCACTATTAAAAATTCACAGGCTTCGAGTTTCCGTCGTGAGAAGTTGGGATTTGTCTTTCAGGACTTTAACTTGCTAGATACCCTGTCTGTTAAGGACAATATCTTGCTTCCGTTAGTTCTATCACGAAAACCTATCACAGAGATGATGAAGAAATTGGTAGTGACAGCTGAAAATTTGGGCATCAACCAATTGCAAGAGAAGTATCCTTACGAGATTTCAGGTGGTCAAAAACAGCGGGTAGCAGTAGCACGCGCCATCATCACAGAACCTGAAATTCTTCTTGCCGATGAGCCAACTGGGGCGCTTGACTCCAAGTCTTCTGCAGCTCTTCTAGATGTTTTTGATGAAATCAATGAGCGAGGTCAAACCATTCTCATGGTAACTCACTCAACCGCGGCAGCAAGCAGGGCCAAGCGCGTTCTCTTTATCAAGGACGGAATTCTCTATAACCAAATCTACCGTGGAGACAAGACAGAACGTCAAATGTTCCAGGAAATCTCTGATACCTTGACAGTCATGGCGAGCGAGGTGAATTAGTATGTTTCGATTAACCAATAAGTTAGCGGTATCGAACTTAATCAAAAACCGCAAACTCTACTATCCCTTTGCTTTAGCAGTTCTCTTAGCTGTGACCATCACTTATCTCTTTTACTCATTGACACTTAACCCTAATATTGGCAAGATTCGAGGGGGAGAAACTATCTCCATGACGTTAGGTTTTGGTATGGTGATTGTCACTATAGCCTCTGCCATCATCGTCTTTTATGCCAATAGTTTCGTCATGAAAAACCGTTCCAAGGAACTAGGGATTTATGGCATGCTAGGATTAGAAAAACGCCATTTGATCAGCATGGTCTTTAAGGAGCTTCTTATTTTTGGCTCCCTAACCTTGACAGCTGGACTTGGCCTAGGAGCTCTCTTTGATAAGCTCATCTTTGCTCTGCTTCTGAAGCTAATGAATATGAAGGTGGAGCTCGTAGCAACCTTCCAACCAAGCGTCTTTATCCTAGTTACCCTTATTTTTGGGGCTATTTTCCTAGGTTTGGTTTTTATCAATGCCTTTCGTATTGCACGCATGAATGCCCTTCAGCTCTCTCGTGAGAAGGCTAGTGGTGAGAAAAAAGGACGTTTCTTAAGTCTTCAAACTATTCTAGGTTTGATTAGTATGGGAACAGGCTACTATCTAGCAGTAACAGTTGAAAATCCACTTAATGCTGTTGTGATTTTCTTTGTAGCAGTCTTGTTGGTAATCTTTGGGACATATCTCTTGTTTAATGCAGGGATTACTGTATTCCTACAAATCTTAAAGAAAAACAAGCGTTACTATTACCAACCTAACAACATGATTTCCTTATCCAATCTTATCTTCCGTATGAAGAAAAATGCGGTTGGTTTGGCTACGATTGCCATCCTTTCAACCATGGTCTTGGTAACCATGTCAGCAGCAACCAGTATCTTCTCAGCTTCTGAAACGTTCAAGAAATTCATGAATCCACATGATTTTGGAATTACAGGACGAAATGTTGAAATAGAAGATTTAGATAAACTTTTGAGTCAATATGCTAGCGATAAGGGATTAACTGTCACCAAAAAAGAAGTCTTTCGTCATAGCAATTTTGGCATCGAGAGCCAAGATGGAACCAAGCTCCGTATCTTTACAAAGGGAAATAACTTCGTCCAACCGAAAACCATTTTCATGGTCTTTGACCAAAAAGACTATGAAAACATGACTGGTCAAAAACTCTCCCTTTCAGGAAATGAAGTCGGCTTGTTTACCAAGAATAAGGTACTTGAAGGACAGAAAGAACTTACTCTAAATGATCAGAACTACACAGTTAAAGAAGAAATTAAAAATGATTTTATTCTGGAACATGTGCCAAATCAGTATAACATTCTGACATCTGACTACAATTATCTTGTTGTGCCTAATTTGCAGGCCTTTATTGATCAATATCCTGATTCCTCTCTCTTTGATCAACTTTATGGTGGTATGAATGTAACTGCAAGTGAGGAAGAACAGCTCAAACTCGCTGACGACTTTACAGAATATCTTCGTAACTTCAATAGAGACTTAAACAAAGAGGGAAGCTATGTATACGGAAGCAATCTGGCTGATATCAGTGCGGAAATAAGTGCTCTTTATGGAGGTGTCTTCTTTATCGGTATCTTCCTCTCTATCATCTTTATGGTGGGAACAGTCCTGGTTATTTACTACAAACAAATCTCTGAGGGCTATGAAGACCGTGAACGTTTCATCATTTTGCAAAAGGTCGGACTTGATCAAAAGCAAATCAAGCAAACGATTAACAAACAGGTTCTAACTGTTTTCTTCCTTCCATTGCTCTTTGCCTTCCTACACCTTGCTTTTGCCTATCATATGCTTAGCCTCATCCTAAAAGTTATTGGCGTGCTGGATGCGACCATGATGTTGACCGTTACATTGTCCATCTGTGCTATCTTCCTCATCGTCTATATTTTGATCTTTATGATTACCTCAAGAAGTTATCGCAAGATTGTGCAAATGTAAAAAAGATACCTCGATGCTGGTCGAGGTATTTCTTTTAGCTTAGATACTAAAGAGTTGTCCCAAGAGGAAGGTTACGCCCATGGTGAGAAGTCCGATACAGAGGTTACGGATCATAGCAGTTCTCGTAGGAGCTTTTCCTAATTTAGCACTGGTATAGCCGGTAATAAGAAGGGAAAGGGCTACGATAAGAACAGTTGCTGGAATACGATAGTCACTTGGAAAGACGGTGATCGAAAGCATAGGAGGAAGACTTCCCAGTACAAAGGCGATAAAGCTAGAGATGGCAGCATGCCAAGGATTGGTAAATTCTTCGTACTCGATACCGTATTTTTCCTCGACCAAGGCTTTGAGTGGATTTTTTAAAAAGGCCTTGTTGGTCAAGAGTTGGGCGGACGTTTCACACTCACCATTTTGAAGGTAAGCAGCATAGAGAGATTGTTTTGCAGATTCGATATCCTTATCCAAGAGCAACTGTTCTCTAGCGACAGCGGCTTCTTCCGTGTCTTTCTGAGTCGATACAGAGACATATTCGCCACCTGCCATAGAAAAAGCACCAGCGAGGATAGCGGCCAATCCTGATAGAAAGATAATCCAGATATTGCTTGTCGCACTGGCAACACCGATAACGACTCCAGCGATGGAAATAATCCCATCATTGGCTCCCAGAACACCTGCGCGTAGGATATTGAGTCGGCCTGCAAAGTTTGCATCAATTTCATGTTTCATTTCTGTCATAGTCATCTCCTTTCTCTCCATTATAGAGAAAAGAATAGTGGAATACAAACTTTTTAAACTATCTGAAAAAAGTTCTACTATTCTAATTTTTATGCTCTTTGAAGTTTCTTCGAAAAAGTAGTGTTATCCTACTGTACTGGACCTTTTTAAACTTATCTATGGTATAATAGAAGATAGATTTATCAATTGGAGAATGAATGATTTTATGATTAAACTTGTAGCAACCGATATGGATGGAACCTTTCTAGATGGAGAGGGTCGGTTTGATATGAAACGCCTCAAAAACGTACTTGTTTCCTACAAGGAAAAGGGGATTTATTTTGCTGTGGCTTCAGGTCGCGGTATCTTGTCCCTGAAAAAGTTGTTTGCGGATGTGCGTGATGAAGTGATTTTTATAGCTGAAAATGGGAGCTATGTTGAGTTTCATGGTGAGGATATGTATGAGGCTACTATGTCTCGGGATTTTTACTTGAGCACTTTTGAAGCTTTAAAGAAATCGCCTTATTTTGACGAAAGAAAAATGCTCTTGACTGGGAAAAAAGCTTGTTACGTATTAGACACAGTCGATGAGACCTATCTGATGTTTAGCCGTCACTACAATGAAAACATTCAAAAAGTAGCGAGTTTGGAAGATATCACAGATGAGATTTTTAAATTCACTACGAACTTTACTGAAGAAACGATAGAAGTTGGTGAGGCCTGGGTCAACGAAAATGTTTCTGGTGTGAAAGCCATGACAACTGGTTTTGAATCCATCGATATTGTCTTGGACTACGTTGATAAGGGTATGGCCATTGTTGAGTTGGCGAAAAAACTGGGGCTTGGCATGGATCAGGTTATGGCCTTTGGCGATAATCTCAATGACCTTCACATGATGCAGGTTGTTGGGCACCCAATCGCTCCTGAAAATGCGCGACCAGAGATTTTAGAATTAGCAGAAGCAGTGATTGGCCACCATAAGAACCAATCAGTGATGGCTTATATGGAGGGCTTATAATGGCAGATATTAAATTGATTGCACTTGATTTGGATGGTACCTTACTGACAACAGATAAAAGGCTGACAGATCGTACCAAGGCGGTCCTCAAGGCTGCGCGTGATCGTGGCATCAAGGTCGTTCTGACAACAGGTCGTCCATTGAAGGCTATGGATTTCTTTCTCCATGAGCTAGGGACTGACGGTCAGGAGGATGAGTACACCATCACCTTTAATGGTGGTCTGGTACAGAAAAATACAGGAGAGATTCTCGATAAAACAGTCTTTTCAATCGACGATGTGGCACGCTTGTACGAGGAAACTGAAAAACTCGGACTTCCGTTAGATGCTATTTCAGAAGGAACCGTCTATCAAATCCAGTCTGACCAAGAAAGTCTCTATGCTAAGTTTAACCCAGCCCTGACTTTCGTACCTGTCGCTTTTGAAGATCTATCTAGTCAGATGACGTATAATAAATGCGTGACTGCCTTTGCCCAAGAACCTTTGGATGCAGCGATTCAACAGATTTCTCCAGACTTGTTTGACCAATATGAAATCTTCAAATCGCGTGAACTTTTATTGGAATGGTCGCCAAAAAATGTCCACAAGGCAACAGGTTTAGCGAAATTAATTAAACACCTTGGAATCGATCAAAGTCAAGTCATGGCTTGTGGGGACGAGGCCAATGACCTTTCCATGATTGAGTGGGCAGGTCTGGGAGTTGCCATGCAAAATGCTGTTCCAGCGGTTAAGGAAGTTGCCAATGTGATTACCCCTATGACCAACGACGAGGAAGCCGTTGCCTGGGCTATCGAAGAATACGTGCTAAAGGAGGACTAGAATATGGGATTATTTGACCGTTTATTCGGTAAAAAAGAAGAGCCGAAAATCGAAGATATTGTAAAAGAAGCTCTGGAAAATATTGATTTGTCAGAAGAGGTTGAAGAAAACCAAACGGCTATCGAAGAAACAAGTCAGGAAGAGATAACAAGGGGAAAAGTAGAAGAAACACTTGCTCAAGAAGAAATTCCTCAGATCTCGACAGAAGAAGTTATTAAACCAGAAGCATTCGAAGAAACTGCTCAGGAAGAGATTGAGCTAGAAGTTGATGAGACAGAGCAAAGCCAAGAGCCTGAAGAATTTTTCGAAGAAGAGAGCCAAGAATCTCTAGAAAGTGACGAAGAGCCAGCTTTTGAAGTAGAAGAAGAATATCCACAAGTTGAAGAAACGGTTCAGGAAAAATATGACCGCAGTCTCAAGAAAACGCGTACGGGATTCGGAGCACGCTTGAATGCCTTCTTTGCCAACTTCCGTTCTGTCGATGAAGACTTTTTTGAGGAATTAGAAGAACTGCTCATCATGAGTGACGTCGGTGTGCAAGTCGCTTCGAACCTAACAGAAGAGCTTCGCTATGAAGCCAAATTAGAAAATGCTAAGAAACCTGACTCACTCCGCCGTGTCATTATCGAGAAATTGGTTGAGCTCTACGAAAAGGATGGCAACTACGATGAACAAATCCATTTCCAAGATGGTTTGACAGTTATGCTCTTTGTTGGTGTTAACGGTGTTGGGAAAACAACTTCTATTGGGAAATTAGCTCATCGCTACAAACAAGCTGGTAAGAAAGTTATGCTGGTTGCTGCGGATACCTTCCGTGCTGGTGCCGTTGCCCAGCTAGCAGAATGGGGACGTCGTGTGGATGTTCCTGTTGTAACGGGGCCTGAAAAAGCGGATCCAGCAAGTGTGGTCTTTGATGGGATGGAACGTGCCGTAGCAGAAGGAATTGATATTCTCATGATTGATACAGCAGGTCGTCTGCAAAACAAGGACAACCTCATGGCAGAGTTGGAAAAGATTGGTCGCATCATCAAGCGTGTCCTTCCAGAAGCACCACATGAAACCTTCCTAGCACTCGATGCGTCAACTGGACAAAACGCCTTGGTACAGGCTAAAGAATTTTCGAAAATTACCCCTGTGACAGGAATTGTATTGACCAAGATTGATGGAACTGCCCGTGGTGGTGTTGTTCTGGCAATTCGTGAAGAACTCAATATCCCTGTAAAATTGATCGGTTTCGGTGAAAAAATCGATGATATCGGAGAGTTTAACTCAGAAAACTTTATGAAGGGTCTTTTAGAAGGTCTACTATAAATAAGAAAATCCTGCAAGAATTCTTGCAGGATTGTTTTTGATTATTCTAAACGACCATCTTTATGATAGGCAAAGTCGGTTTCATCCTCTAAAAATTTCAGACCGTGTATCGGATTGACAGGAGGAGCAGGAGGAAGGCAGCCAGCAGAAATCGGGTACGGTAAAGACAACACGGAACTTGCTGCTTTTACGAGAGATTTTATTAGCGGCCATGAGGGGCTCCCTATTTGGGGGATAGGGTTATCTAAAAATGTATTTCAGATAACTCTTTAACATTTTACAGGGGTTATTGGAGTTTGATTCCGTCTAGGCTAGTTATACCATATGATTCTCCTTGCAGAGCCAAAAGTAACTTTGCTGATATTTTTGCTAATAATAATTCTTTTGTCTAATTTCCCAGAATATTTTGGTCCTGCTAGTTTCTGAAATAAAATAATATTTAATTCATTGTCATTGTAAATAGTAGTTTCCGTACTTGATATTACCATTGCACTATTGCCAAGTAAACCTGTCAAATGAGCTTCTTTATTTCTATTTTCTTGAGCTTCAGTGATAGTAATTTTAAAATTCCAAATGTCATTAATATCAATTTCATCTTTTTCTAGGCAAAGCAGTTGATGCATTTGCTACTCCTCCATTAGCTTTTATGATAGATTTTTTAAGAGTGGTAGGATTGCTGATGGGGCCTAACCCATTAACTATATTAGAGTTAAGGTTTTCTTTAGTCCCTCCACAACCCAATCGGATTCTGATTTACAAACCGACCCGCTTCAGGCTCGTAATACCTGAAGAAGTTGTAATGCAGCCCCGTCTCAAGGTCGCAATAATGGTTTTTTCAGGTGGAAGGGATGGTATACGCTATCTGTTACCGTTACCTTGGTTTCCTCTTTTAGACGACATTACTGGAACATTGGGTCTCAACTCACCCTAGGACGACTATTTGAATTTCTGTTTAATTAGAATTAATTAATATTCAAGGCCTAATTAAATTTATTGATCAAATGCGGTTGGATCAAAAACAGAGATATATTTTATATTCATTTTGATGGCTTCTTCGAACGGAGGGTCATCTTCAGAAACTTCCAGTGCAATTCCTTCAATAATTTTTGAAAAAAAAGCTTCTTCACATTCATCGTAATAGAAACCTAAATTAGAATTTAAGATATCATTGATAGGCATTCCTATTTTAATAGTTCTGAATTTACCTTGATATCCTTCTAATGCAGAAATTTTATAAATTTCTCCTGAAGTAATATCTACGTTAATTTCAATTGGGATATCAGTAAATATATATCTGCATGAATTAACATTAGTTTGAAAAAATTTTAATTTTCCATTTAACATATTTTTATTAATGATACTGGAGTAATTTATAATATTGTCTTTTAATCTGATTCCCCCTAAACTCTTCGCGGGGATAATTTCATCATAAATATTCATTATCAACCTTTCATATTATTCTGCAGGAAATCTTTGCGTTCCACTTTTATCAGAAGATACTTTCCAATAAGGTGCCCCCTCATAATGCCTAGGGTTCCCTGGGTGGTATTGAATGTAACAATCAGTAAATTCATTACCCCGTGAATTTAATTCTCTTAATGTAAATCCTTTATTGTCTCCACGAGTTTTACTCATTACGTCTTGCTGTATAGTTTTTCATTTGAGGATCAAATTTGTTGTGAACCATCAAAATTTGTGTCTAACCCATCTATATATTTCTCAAAATCAAGGTGATATAGTTTTTTTAAATTTCTAATCCAGATAACAAATTCAAAGAAAGTCTTAATATTTTCATCTGTTATTTCAAATATCCCGTTGTCTTGGTGAGATTCTTGGATAGCTGAGATAATTCTCTTAAATATTTCTTTATTTTTCCTAATTTCATCAATAGGTAACGTTTGTAATCTATCGATAAAAAATAATTCATCCTCAATACTTAAAATAGAGGGTAAGTTTTCCAATTTTTCATTTAGTTTAAAAATAGTATTCATATTATTTCCTGGTTAGTATGGTTTGACCTTTTTCGTCGGGATGTCGAGGATATTGTGGGCGGGATTGAATGCGAACAGTTCGCTGCTGGCTTTGCCTTTTCAGACGGCCTAGGGGGTCTAGTTCGTAACGGCTGGAGAGCTTACCTTTATGTTTTGTTGGGTCTCGTCGACCCAACCTATGGTCTAAAAATGGTCTTAAAGAGGCTTTTTACCTTTAAATACATTAAATCTTGATAGATTTGCTCCTTTTGATTGAATATGTTTTATAGCTAATTCAAATTCATTAAATTCATTGAATTCTTCTATCTCATAATCTTCAGCCTGATCCAATTTATTTTTGGGTACCGTATAGTAATATGTAATATAAATTCCATTACTTTTCTTAATAGCAAACACTTGATAAACAACTTCTCCATCAATTTCAATAAGTTCATCATATCCTTTTGTTTGTAAATTAGTTAAATTTAACATATCTATTTTCCTATAATATCAATAAGTACTTGTTTTCCATCCGGACATCTAATATTTATATGCGGGTATTTTCCATGTCCTGTTCCTTTTGGATTATCATGTTCTTTACAACGCCCCGTTTCTTTATACATAGCATAATCTTTTCCTGATTCACAAACCGCCCGGCATCCTGTTCATAATACCTGAAGAAGTTGTAATGCAACCCGGTTTCTTTATCAAAGTATTGGTTTTGAAGTCGGAACGGCTGATGCGTGTTCTTGTAAAACCTTTCATCCTTTTTCAACGATCTCAAAGAAGATAGTGAGGTCGTCCTTACACAATTTAGATTCTAAATAGGGTTATCTTGTAGAAAGGAGTACCACATATCATCTATATCAGCACTATCAAATATATATTTATATCCACTTCCAAATATATATTCCTCAATAAATGAAGAGAAAGGAATACTTTTTCTACTATCAACATTAAATGTTACTTGATCATTGAGCCTATTTAAAAAAATTGGTTCATATAAAACTTGTCCTATTTCATAAGTATAGTCTTGTAAATTTTTTGGTACTCTATATTGTCTATCCAATATCTCTTCTGTACTCCATAATTCTATATCTCCAAAAGAACCTCCATTACATAATAATAAAAATTGTTTATGTTCAGGTGCCAAAAATTGCTCTAGCTGTTCACTTATCCTATCCGCACCTTGAGGAATATTTCCGTATAAAGGAGCATCAGGTAAGTTAGACAAACAATTTCTATAATGTTTAATTATTTGAGATAAGTTCATAACAACCTCCAATCATAAATGTGATTAATATTCTACAGAATACGTATTTTTTATAGGAGTACCTACAGGTAAATACCTTATTTGAGGCCAAATTTGTATATTCGGCGCAAACTGATATAGATTATCCCCGCCCCACAACCCAATCGGATCCTGATTCACAAACGGCCCCGCATCAGGTTCATAATACCTGAAGAAGTTGTAATGCAGCCCCGTCCCACGGTAGGCATACTGGTTCCGTAAGCGGGAGGGTTGGTATGCGCTATCCGTTACATTGGTTTCCTCTTTCAGACTGCCCCAAGCGGTGTATTCGCCGAATCACAAGAGGTTGCGACTTTATCGGTCATCTCTCTCTGTACACCGATTTGGTCGCAGTGGAAGTAGTGGGTCTGTTGGTCGCTTTCTCCGTCTTCATTAATGAGGTTTCGATAGGCGAAACCGCGTGCGTACGGTACACAACCTGCATATTCAGGCTACAACTTGCTGTTGTGTAAACAACTCGACGATTTCTAGAATATTAGTCATGTGGTTTGTTATTAAAAATATCTAACCATGCATCCTGTGTAAAGACTATTTCCTCGTAATTAATACCATCATCGATATCGCTGACACCAATGACATAAATTAGAGCATTGTTATCTTCTAGTATGCTCGATTCAAAATTTTCTAGACTCGGATTATTTTGAAATGAGCTTATGAAATTTGGGATTTTATTTTCATTGCTCATAATAACTATAGTTGTTAGAGAGGGACCGCAATCATATAAAAGATTTTCAAAATAATCTTCGTCAATTGGTTTTAAAAATTCAATAATTCCTATACGACTTGGAATGAATTTTAACAAAAAACCAAAAAAGCCTTTTTTAAGGTTACCATGCCATATAATCTTAACATTATGATTTTTAGATAGAGATTCAAAAAATTTTAAATCTAACCCAGTTGCACATAAAAAGCAGCGGTAATTTGGACTCTTATTTACTTTTTCTAAAATATTTTTCAAGTTAATCTGAGTGTTTTTTTCACTGCTTTCTCTTTGAATTCTTTTATACATTTTCCAATCCTCTATATTTATTTACTTTTTGATATGAAAATGCCCTGGATCTCTAGTTCTCCACCATAATTTACCTAGAGGCAGGTGTTTATTTCGAATATATTGCTTAAACCTTCTTAGTGTGGGATTTCCTATTTGACTAACATATTTTCCATTTTTAGCTGGAGAAGCACCCCATGAAATAGAGTTTTGAGTTTTAAACCCTCCAGACTTGCTATAGGATGGTTTCTTTCTATACCAGTTTTTTGCAGGGCCAAAGGCATTTTTACATTTACTGGCAGCTAATTTGCCAGCCTTCCCTAATGCTGGTCCAGCTACTGCACCGATAGCACCACTAGTTGCAACGCTTCCATAGTCGATATCATTCCATTTTTTGCCATTTGCTATGTTAGAAACTACTTACGTGCTGCCAAAACATACTCTCCATTGTGATAGAGAGTTTCATACGGGCTACAACTTACTTATTCATCTTCATAAGCATCACCATAGCTTTGAAAAGAGGAATCTAACCAAAACCATTCTTTTTCATTGGAAACCAATTTCTCCAGTAGTTCTGTAAATGACTTAGCAATAATGGGAGACTCATCAGGTGTAGCATGAGTTTCTATAAAACTATCATAACAAAAACCAAATCTTTTTTTGTTTAAGTCTATACTGATAAATTGACCAAGCTCTTGAGAAGATGCAATCATGAACCAATCATTACTGATATCATCTGCCAACTCCTCCCAAATAACATCATCAGCTGGATATAGAATTTGGTTTGTTGGTTGCAATTCAGAAAGTGAACTGATTCTTATCTCACAAGAAGTATTAATATTAAGAATAGCATATTCATAATTTTCATAAAAGAATTCTAAATCTTTTGGCAAAGGAAAAGCAAATTTTGGTTTTGATACTGCCTTCAAAAATTGATGGCTACCTTTTTGTTCTAATTTTTCAATTAATTCTTTGATTTTCATAAAATACTCCTTAGGACTGAGAGTTTTTGTTCAGGCTACGGTTTGCTAATTACTTTAATTTAGATATGTATAGAATACCATTTCCCATCATAACTATCAAATTCTTTTACATTATCTAATTTCCAGAGGCCTGCCTGTTTTTTAAATTTATAAAGTCTTTGTGCTTCCATTCCAGCGTAAAGCACATCACTTTTTACAGTTATAGAGCTACTTTTTTCTTCTATTTCAATGATTTTCTCATTGTTCGGATTAAATGTCGGAGGGTAGTTAATAGTCATACATTCTAACTTTCCCATTTTTCTTGGTTTATCTGTTAGGTATTTATCGTATATTTCCTTTAGTGTTTGTTTCAATATCTCATCAGGAATATCTGTGCCTGCATCAATATGCTTATTAGCATTATCTTCCCATTTATACATTTCCATCAGAAAACAATTTAATTCAGTTTCAATACTTTCATTCATAATTTAATCCTTTTTAGTTTTGTTTAAGTTGTTTGTACGAAGAATAATCCACCAGATAGATCTCGATTTATAAAAATATATCCGATGTTCTCAGTTAGATAAAAAATTTCATTTATTTTTTCAGGTAGATCCATTCCTAAGATTTGACCTATGAAAATATATTTTTCTAGAAAATCATCACTCTCTTGTTGTAAATATTGAGGTTGTCCTCCTAAAAAACTCATTTCATCTAAATTCTCAATAGGATTAATTGGATAAAAATTATCTAGGTTAAACTTGAACTGATTTTTATCTCCGATGATAACTTTCGTGTATCCTTGAATAGCATCGTCAATTTCAGTAATGTAGTCAAGAAAATAATCTTCTTTATCATAATAAGAAAAAACGTAAATTGCTTTATCTTTATATTCCATATCCTGAAAATCTGTTTTAAATTGAGGTGCGATAGTTAGTAGATTTTCAATTGGTATAAAAGCAACCAATGCTAACTCATGACCATCTGGCGCTATGACTTTATTTGAATAGTCTAAATCTAGCCCAACTAATATATCATTTATATTGGACTTACTATCTAAAAAGTTAAAATTAACGTATCCATTTTTTTTCATTTAAATTCTCCTAAAAATTTAAGGGCATTTCTTACCTGCTTTTTTCAATTTTCTAAGAAATTTCTTGGTTTCTTTTCTTAATCCTCCTCCTCCAGAAGTTTTAGGTTTGTAACGATAATCGGCTAAATCTTATTAATTAATTGATATTTATCAATATTTTTAATTCGTCTGGTAGTTTGGCACCATTTCTATATGCTTTTTTAGCCCAAAATATAGCTTTTTCTTTATTGCCTTGTGTGAAAAATAAATCAGCTAAATTAGATTGGGCAATTGGATGTCCATTTTTTGCCGCTATCTCTAGCCATTTAAATTCCGAATCTTGATCTAAAGATACAAACATATGATATTGATACAATTTAAATGCTGAGTTTTTATCTCCATTAGTGACCTTCTCTTCGAGAATATGAATTTCTTCATCTGAAATCCAATAAATACTACCTGTTGATATGCAATTAGTCATTTTCTCATTCCTTTCTGGTTGTTGTTTATATGATATTAAAGGTGTTGATTCTCATCGATGTTAATTTTCCGTTACTTGAAAACCAAAGATATTCATTTAGTGCTTTAACTGTAGTATTTAATTCATTAGCAAGTTGTTGTCCGAGAGGGTTTGCTCCTTTTCCTGTATTACAGGATAAAATCTCAACCGTCATACCTGATTCATAGTTAGGATTTTTTTAAAATTCTCGCTGCTAATTTTTTAACATCCAATCTTTCACCTGTAGCCTCATCTACCATCAACGAAGGATTGTCATGCCCTCCTACTTGGAAAGTATTCGATTTATTGGCAACTTTTTGAACGTAAGAGTGTATGTCTTCATTAGCTGGGAATAAATTCATATCAAGTCCAGCTAAACCTAACCAATCGACCCATACTTGGGTATTAGGTGCAAACTGATACAGATTCTCTCCACCCACAACCCAATCGGAAGGGTTGGTATGCGCTATCCGTTACTCGAGTTTCCTCTTTCAGACGACCCCAGCCGGTGTAGTTGCCGAACCACAAGAGGTTGCCGTCTTTATCGGTTAACTCTTGGTATGCCGATTTGGTAGCAGTGGAAGTAGTGGGTTTACTGGCGGCTTTCACCGTCTTCGGTTGTCCAGTCGTGGACTTGGGCTAAAGGTTCGTGTGTACCGTAATGCCCTATGTCAGGATTGGAAGTTTCATGCGGGCTACGACTTGCTACATTATATGTATCTTTATCATTATCTGAATTGTCAGGACAACGATTTTTATATAAGAAGAAGGTCGTCTGAAAATCATTTCATACAAACATGTAAGTTAGAAATTTATTGTAACTATTTTTTCATGATTATTTTCTTCCCAGTATTGTTTGTAGAAAGATAATGCATCATGTATTAAATAATATAACTCACTATTTCTATCCTTTAGTTTATTAATATTATTAAAATTCAAAATAATTTCTTTCTCTTGAATCCAACTTAAATCTCTCATGCATTCATCTAAAGCATCTAAATTTGATCCAAAATAGCTTGGAAAATTAAGTTCTTGATTTAATGTATTTAAAAAAATTTGTTTTGTTTTTAATTTTAATAAATTTATATCTATGATCTTTTTATTGGTATTCATAATGCAACCTCCCTATGCTTCCTGCTAAATAGGTTCAAATATTTGCAGAATTGGTACGATTTTTCCATTTTCCAAGGTAGTAGAATCCGTTATTCGGTATAGATATAGCTATATCTGCCGTCCGGGGGGACTTCTTGCAAGAGGTGGCTGCTACCACATAGTCTTAAAATTTCTTCTACGTAAACAATGCTAGAATTTTCTACATATTACGATATTACGCAAGTTATAGCTTGCACAAATTATTGTGCCAAATACCCTGTTTCATAATCTAAATCGTCAGTTTCCACAAACTCATCTAAGAAAATATATATTTCTTCTATATCTACTTGAATTGGGATGTTGATAGCATAGAAATTTACATTAAATGCTTCATACTCACATCCAAGATCTTTTAGTTTCGTTAATATTTTATCTTTAAATTTCTGGTTTTCATTAAAGAAAACAATCCGCAATGTACTATTTTGACTATGAATGATAGTTTTATCATATAATAAGTAATTTTCTTCCGTTTGTATTCCACTAACAATATCACCTAAAGAGATTTCTTTGCTATAAAAAGGAATATTATTAACTTTAAGATAACCTTCTTCAGTCACTTCTGTCCAAATGCTTTCCATAGATACTGGAGGATAACCATCAATTACTTCTAGATTTAAAAAAAGTTTTTTCATTTTCATTACCTTATATAACCTTGCTACCTACTGTAGGATCTTGATTTAACAATTCGCACTTGCTTAAGTTAAACTTTAGTAATATCCTTTATAGAATCATATATTAATTCTTCCAAATAACTAATATTTTCATGGCAAATAGTTATTTCTTTGTCTTTGAAAAAATAATATCCTCTTGAGTCAGATATATCAACCATTCCTTTTGAATTCTCTCGATTTATAAATAACTCTAAAACTATTTCATCATTATCGTCGTATATAAGAATATTTTCCTTTAAAAGTAGACTGAATACAATTCTTAAACTAGATTGTTTTAAATAAATATCTAAATCCGCTTTAAGAACTTTACCATTTGAAGCTTGAGTTTCTCTTAATTTTGTAAAATGTTCAATTATTTTATTAATTTCCATTTTAAACCTCCGTTTATTTAATTATTGCATTTTTGACTGCTTGCGTGAATGAATGTGTGACATCTGTTCCCCTAGTAGAAGCCCATTCCTTCAATTTTATAAAACCAGGGTCATTAGTTGACCGAATGAATACATGATTTCCATGATCATTAATGGCTCAAGTCCTGATTTTTCAAGTTTTGAAACATCAATTGCTTGGCATTTTCCAGTAGGTTTATCCATTGATGTAGATAGGCCACTTTCAGTATCCTTCCCAGGTCTTGGAGTTAAATTATTATCAGTGGCTGAACCCATTCGATATACGATACCTTTAGTTAATTTTTTGGATAGACCTAACCAATCAACCCATCCTTACGTATTCGATGCAAGTTAATAAAGGTTAAAGCCCCCTAGCAACCTAATTGGCACTCGGTCAGATTGGACGGGGGGGATCTTTTATTGAACTTGCCGTTCATATGGAACATATCGCCGTTGCGCAAGATATAGCGTTTGCCCATTGTAACTGAGGAAGAATGGCGCATCAGCCAGGCTGGTTTGGTGGCGGTATGGGAAAGTATGCCCTTGCGTCTCGGAAGTTATAAATAAAGTTGAATAGTAGTTGTTATTTTTTTTTTGTGTTTCGACACTAATTTCCTGGTTAAAATTTTGGATTAATTTTAAAAAATCAATGATTAAGTTGATTTGAGTAGTGTTAAATATCGTAAGTTTGTTTCTTAGGGCAATATATAAAAATTCAACAACGTAACCATATAAATAAAATTTAGATAAATTAGAAAAAATATATTTTAAACAGCAAGGAGTAAAATATAATATAGCCTTATTAGTATAAGCTTGCCACTCTAGTGATTCAAGTATTGAGAGAAAATCATCGTATGTTATCTCAATCCAAGTTTTAGTAGATAGTTGCGTTATAGAAAATATATAAGAGTTATCACTATCATCAAAACTTATGATGTTATTTTTATCAACTTTGAAAACAGGAAAAGTAGTCCTAATTTTTTCCTCTAGATAATTTCGTTCTTGTATATATTTTACCTCCGTAAGAAATTTTTCAAATTCACAATATACTCCTAAGTCTTTGACAAACTTTGAAATATATTCTAAAAAATCATAAATGATATTGATTTCATCTTTGGTTAAAGATTGCAGTAAATTAAATAGTTCACTCACTTCACCTTGGGATATATTAGAATAATAGCTAAATAATTCTATGAAACAATCATTATCTATACTAGGGTTTTCTATTGAGCTTAGTAAAAGTGTATTTAAATGTAAGGCATCTTCATTTTTTTGTTTATCTGACATTTGATTTTTAATTAATAAAATTAGATTGTTTTTTATCATGTCTTACTTTCTACATTTTAAGGTGTGGCACCATTTGATTGATTTATTATCTATTTTTTATTTACGTTTATTAAAATTATTTAATAGTTTTATTATCTTCTCTTTATTTTTGCTGGATGAGTTAATTGCAATTCTAATGGCATTTTCTCCAAATTCATTTTGTATATTTTTATCAGATCCATTGTCAAGGAGTAATTTCACCATTTCTATATTTCCAAACATGCATGCATAATGTAGGGGGGTATATCCTAAGTCTCCTTTAAGATCGATCAATGCCCCATTTTGAAGAAATACAAGAGCATCATTTAAAGAATTATTTCTGGCTGCAATATGTAAAACTGTATCATCCATACCTCCTACTTGATTTATATCTTCAATAATGTCACCCAAAAAATCAGGATGCGTTTCATATTTTTTTAAAATACATAATAATTCTTTTTTCATTAACAATACCTATAGTTGTAATTGATAAATTTAATATCTGGATTTTATTTATTACTCGTGACACAATATTCTTTATGTTCTTTTTTTAGATTGTTTAATCTGTTTTTACGTTCTTGTATTTTTTGAGTATGACTGTCCTGACCGTATTCATCGGCGGTTTTGGCCTAGATTGTTACGGAAGAAATATTTCAGACGACCTAGAAAAAAGGATTGAGGTCGCTTGAAAATTAGAAAGTGTGTGCATACTGAACATAGCCTGCATACATACGTAGGATGGCTTGCTACGCTTACCTTATAACTTAATATTTAGAATATAGATTCATAGTAGATTTTACTAACTTTCTAGAATTTTCGTCTGGACTAATTATTTTTGTAAGTAGAAATTTTTTCTTATTAAATTTGTTGTAGTAGAGATTTAATCCATTTTGAAGAAAAACGACAAGCTCATCATCATCTTGATATATAGAATGTATATCCCCATTCAATTTGCTTAATTTCAAATTTTCAAATGTCAATATAGAAGATATTCTTTTACTCTTAATTTTTTTATGGTTAGATATTTCTATTTGCTCTCCCTTAAGTACTCCTTTACTTTCATCGTATATAAAAGATATATTATATCCCTTAAAATAAAAGTAATACATTACAATATCCTTTCCGAATGACTCATTGCTGTTCTCTTTTAGGAAGCATGATATATTTTCGGTTGAGAAATCCTTTAAAAAAGTACCGTTTTTTAAAAAATCTCTTATTTTAAAAATTTTAGCTACCATCTTATCCTCCTAATGCTTTTAAAGTAGTAAAGAAATCTCTCGTGTTATTTGGAAATTTTGGACAGCTGCTTCAGCAACATTTTTAATTTGGCTTTGTTTTTTGGATTTTGTACAAAATCATCAACAGTTTCTACGATTTTTTTCCATTGGTAAGGGTTATTTTCTTTTATATTTTTTGAGTTTGGGTCTGCAGGTTCATAAGAGCATTTGAATTTCCCATCTGGTAATTTTTTGCCGACTATTTCTATGTGCATTGACTTTTTTCCCTGTTTGACATTGACATGTACGCCACGTGATTCAACATCAGGTAAGGCTTTGTTCATAGATACTTGAATTGCATTTTTCGATAATCCAAGCGGATCAATCCATACTTGCGTATTCAGTGCAAAACTGTACAGATTTTCCCCACCCCACAACCCAATCGGATACTGATTCACAAATCGTCTCGCATCAGGATCATAATACCTGAAGAAGTTGTAATGCAGCCCCGTCTCACGGTCAGCGGACTGGTTTTGCAATCGGAAGGGTTGGTGCGCCGTTCCCGTTACGTTGGTTTCCTTTTTCAGGCGACCTTAATGTATGCGTTAGGAGGAGGCTAATTCTATTTACGCTTGTTTTAAATATCCTTCTTTTTTAATAAAAATATCCTGAAAATTTCATGGCCAAAACCGTCATCAAATTTAGAGTAAACAATATTAAAAATGCCTTTATAATTAAAATCAGATGAATATTCATGTAACCATGAGAAATTTTCTAAATTTAAGACTGGATAATTTCTAAATGTATTTTCATATTTCGACCTATAAATACATATGTTAGGTATATAAAAACTATATAGATTATGTGATACAGAACTTATATCCGGGTATGTTATACATATTGATAAATCGTTATCTATCAGAATATCTTTTGCCATTAAATTTATATTATTAATGTAAAATAATGCAGTATTTAAAAAGAACAAATTCAACTGTTTTGGGGATAGTATTTTCAAAAATGGTTTTTTCTTCCAGTTCTAGTAATCAAGGGAATTTCTTCAAATTCAACAGGATGCTTAAGTAATTTAATTATTTCATCATACTGATATGATTTTTCAGTTTTTGCTAACTTTGTTAATAGTTTTAAGTATTCCATTATGTATTCCATCCATGGCAAAATAAGAAATCTCTATCATCTTTAGAGAATGGGGGGATCATCGATGTTTATCGTGAGTAGTGCGGTTGGTTTTACTGGCTTTGAAGACGAAAGCAGGTTTGATGTTGAGGCGTACGTCAAGAAACTATTTAAATTCTTCTAATAATTTTTTTCTTAATTCCACAAATTCATCCGATAAATTATTTTTAAGTTCAGTATAAATTTCATCATCGATTTTACTTTGAGTGAATAGTATCTTTTCAATATAAGGGATAACTTTTTTAGAACTAATTGAAATTAAAAATGCAATAATTTCATTGTAAATATAAGATTTTTCATTAAATTGGCTTAGTTTATGTATTAGTAAATTTTCAATTGATTCAGATTTATAATGTTTTCCTTTTAATCCATACAATACCCATGAGATAATTTTGTGATGCTTGCTGTTTAAATTTTTTATAAGATATTCTTTTATATAATCTCTTTTTGGGAAATATGCAGAACTAAATGCAATAGAAATAATTATAGAATATCTATTTATATTCCAAATGGAACTAATATTATTTTCCACAGTACGAAATTCTTCTTCTCCTAGATTATATTTTCTAAATAGATGTCCTAAGGAAGATATTGCAGATGATTTTACTTTAATACTTTTATCATTTTGAATAGAGTGAATTAATATGGAGAAAATCTCTTTCAATTCCGTGGTGCTAAGTTTTTCTTGCATTTGTCCCAAGATAAAATTTGCAATTTCTCTATGTTCACTATATCGACTTGTTAAGAGAATATTTCTGATTATATCAATAATCTCTTTATACTGAAAAAATTGTAGTCTTTTTGCTGCTTCATATTGAATAATAGTATTAGAATGTAGTATTTTCTCCAATAAGTCATTGATTGATAGATCTTTACATTCTAAAAAAGCGTCAAAACTTGAAATTCTGTTATTTGCCATATTATTTTTCCTGTTACTCCTATCTTTCGAATGCCGAGAATGGCGACATCCCCAAGCTTTTTGAGTAGATTTAGCTTGTTTGGCAGATAATTGTCCACAATCAATTAATCCTTGTAATACCTCACATTTATCTGGTTTTTTCCTGTGCTTTGAAAATACTCATTTATTTTTTCATAAACTTGATTAGCAACTCCAGTATCAACTTGATTTCCATTTGCTGCCATCATTACTGTATCAAGCGCTTTTTTTCCTTTTTCATAAATAATACCTATATCTAAAGTTACAAGCGCAGCTTTACTTAACACAATCAATTCAGGAGCAATAAGGGGTATTGCAAAAACTGCCAAGTTTTTAGGGTCGTTCGATCTTTGTACGTTCAGTGCAAACTGATACAGATTCTCCCCACCCATTAACCCAATCGGAAGGGTTGGTATGCGCTATCCGTTACCTTGGTTTCCTCTTTCAGACGAGCCCAGCCGGTGTAGTTACCGAACCACAGTAAATTACCGTCCTTATCGGTCATCTCTCTTGGGATACCGATATGGTCGCAGTAGAAGTAGTGGGTTTGCTGGCGGCTTTCACCGTCTTCGGTTGTCCAGTTGCATACCTGCGCCAAGGGTTCGTGTGTACCGCACATATCCTACGTCCTAACTGGAGGTTTTGTGCAGGCAACGGCTTGCTTTATACAGGGCATAGATTACTAATATAATTTTTCAAGCAATTCTAAAAAATTATCTGCAATAACTCCGATCTCTTCATCAATAGAATCGATATTATGATTAAAAAAACGAATTTTTCCATCTGAAGACAAAATGATACTATCACCAGAAGGAGTTTTTGCAATAGGAAATCCATATTGCTGAAAATCGGGATATATATCAATGATAGAGTTAAGTTTATAATCAGACTTAAAAGACAGAAAATGATCAATAACTATCTTATTACCTTTTATTCTAACCTTTGATGGAACCCCTCCATTATTTCTAAGTAAAAAATCAACATAATCTGTATCAATCTTAAAACCTAATTTATATTGAAATTCAATAATATCTTTGATATTTGGGTTGATTGAATTATATGCTTTACTTAGACTTTGTAAAGTCCTCTTATCTGGCAAAATTCCATAGTTTCTCATCTGTTGTATGTCTTCTGGGCTTAAACCGAATTTTTTAAATTTAATATTCACTTTCAAATCACTCCTATTATTAATTTTACTAAGTTATTTAACACTTTCCTTTTCCCTTCCGTGTTTGATGTTGAGCCACACTACCTGTATGTTTCACAGACTTATGTATATCTTTAGGAAGTAGCCTCATCATCCCTCCTGTATCATGATGCCACACAAACCCTGGAGGAGCCTTTGCACCATATTTATCCTTTGCTGTTTTTTTACAACGCGTTATTTAATCAATTTTATTTTCAAATCTCATAAAAAAGCATCCTTTGTATATATTTAATGAAAGAATATTATCATTATTTTCAATAATATATATTTTTTCATATAGAAAATTTGGAAAATCAGCCAATACATCTGTAACTGCACAATCTATTGCTTCATACTCATCATCTGTCAGTGGTGAATCAATATATACATAAAGAGCAAATAATTCTTCGGTCATATCAAATGCAATAAGTCTGACTTTGTTACAAATTGCCCCAAGAAAAGCCATTTGCATACTTAAAATAATTTCTTTTTTCATAATTAATTCCTCAAATAAAATATAGAATTTATGTTATATCAGGCAATGCAGGAACAATATGGGCTCCTTTTTTGGATGAATGAATTATTCCCCATCCTGTCGGAGTCTCGTCTCCTGTATCCTTATCAACACAACTTCCAATATTATAAAATGAACTTTCTATTTATTTTGACTAATACTTCTACTAATTTGAATATTACCTTGATGAAAAGAATCAAATAAATCCTGAGTATTTGCAGTTAGAATGCTCCGACCAGGGATAAAGTTATTATGCCCCGCAATATGTCTACCCTGTTGCCCTATATAAATGACTATTGAAATAGATAGCCCCAACGGTTCAACCCACCCTGCATCAGGTTCGTAATACCTGAAAAAGTTGTAATGCAGCCCCGTTTCACGGTCGCAATACTGGTTTTGCAGGCGGAAGGGGTGGTATGCGCTATCTATAAATATGATTTTTGAATTTTGCTTAAATATTATCTTCTTCGCAAGACAAGAAGTAGTCATAATTATTTATGTCTAACTTCTCACATAAATAAGGTTCAATTATTTTTGCAACTTCATTTGATATCCAATATTCTTCATACATCGGACCAGTTTCATGAAAAATTTTTTGTAAAAAATCGAGAGATGGTTCATTCTTAAAATTTATAACCTCAATAAATTTTTCTCCATTTTTTTCAAATTTTGATATAAATCTTATGATTTTTTTCACGGTTCTATCCTTCTGTTTTTAATGGAGTCTTTTAATTGTTTGCCAGTCTTGGGGTCAAATGCGCCAAGGTGTTTTCCTCGTTTGTCATATTTTTCAACTTCTCCATGTTGAGAGTCCCATTCGAGAATGCAGGCTCCCGGAAGCTTCCAACGTTTTCTTAATCCTCCACCTCCTTGCACAGGAGTTTTAGGCTTTGCTCTTTGGGCACCTGGAAAGCCAGGAAGAGAAGATGGTGCTGGAATAGGAGCAAGCCCTAGCGGGTCAATCCACCTTTGTACATTCGGAGCAAACCAATAAAAATTCTCCACACCCTCTAACCCAATCGGGTCCTGATTCACAAACCGTTCGACCTCAGGCTCGTAATACCGCATCAGGTTGTAATGCAGCCCAGTTTCACGATCGGTATATTGGTTTTGCAATCTGAACGGCTGGTGCGCATACTTGTATACCCGCTCATATTTTTCAGACGACCCCAGTCGGTATAGTTGCCGAACCAAACCCGATTGCCTTCGTCATCGGTCATCTCTCTTGGGATGCTGATTTGGTAGCAGTGGAAGTAGTGGGTTTGCTGGTGGCTTTCGCCGTCTTCGGTTGTCCAATCGCGGACTTGCGCGAGCGGTTCGCAGCTGTTGTTTTGCTCTCTCCCCAGCCCTCTCCCACGGGAGAAGGAGTAGATGTTGGGATGGAAAAAAGTTTATTCAACACTTCTTTGATTTATATTAATCCCAATAAAAGTCTGAATTATTTAATTCCTTCCACTATTCCAAAGAATAAAGAAAAGGCAAAGAAAAGTTTTCCAATATTTTTTCTTTTAAATTTTCTGACACCATAAATGCTCCTGAATAATTATAATTGGTAGACAATAAAATATCCTTATCTGAATTAGTATATGCCTCCAGTGAATAATCATCTTCATCTAATGCTAAATCTGGGTAAACAATTTCATCCTCAATTTCCCAATCAACTATTCTTACTAAATAATAGACTTCATTCGTCAATAACTCACCTTTTGTATTGACAATAATTGCTTTACTCATTCCAAAATCATGATCAAATCCGTATTTTTTAATAAATTCCAAAAAATGAGCTGACATGATAAAGAAATCATTATATGGAAGAAAATCAAAAGTAACACCTCGGGCTTTTTTCAAGCAGACATAAACCTTTTCAGGCATTGGAGGAATTTCTTGTCCCTTTACAAACCAACTCCATGGAAAGTCAAAATCAGGATGCGTTTTTTTAGGGTTAAACTTCTCTGATATACCTAGAACACCACTACTTACACGTGGTAACCCCATTTTTGCTGCTTTATCCATGCTTTGTAGGGCATATCCCCACACCATCAATTTCTTCATAATACACTCCTAATCTAATCGTTTGGGTGAGTTGGTAGATGAACATCCTCCAACAGATATGGACTGACTCAAACGTTATTTCAATCTTTCTTGTAAATCTCGTGCACGCTGTCGCACTTGTGCCTGTAATCGACCATGATATGGTTGCGGTAGGCGAAACCGCTAGTTCTTTGCTGTCACGTCCATAAACGGCACTCAAATCGCCGTAGCCGTCGTCAGAGGATGCGATTTGGTAGAGGTTGTCTGAAAAACAGAAATCTCGTGCGTACTACACACATCCTACTTCGAGATTGAAGGCTTCATGCGAGCTATGTCTTGTTACACTTACTATATATACACGACGCTACGCCAGTTTATTAATCATCAGGATTTTCTTCTAAACAATTTAAAAACTCATCAAATGATTTCGCAATAATAATTGAATTTTTTTTAAAATTAGCTTCTCTTGATATATTTTCACTCCATACATCCCTTACATAATAAATAATTTGCCGACTATTTTTTTCTAAACAGAGGTAATTCCCTCCCCAATCAAAAGCAAAAGGAATCAGATTTATAGGTAACTCATTAAGTTCCCATTCATTTATTGTTCTTCCTTCCAAAGTAAAATCTGGATCATCCTCAAACTGCTTAGAATATTTCATTGGAATGAAGTCGCGAATTTCAATATAGTCAAAATCGATAGTATCATTGACAAAACAAGAAAGAGTGGGAGTACCTCCATTCCATTTGAAGTAATGTGACTTGAATGAAGCTGGAAAAGATACTTCTAATTTTTTTTCAACTTCATTGAAATCATTTTCAGATAAATTTTTATCGCAATCATAAAAACTAAGCATAACAACCTCCTTTAACAATTTAACAAGCACCAGTTTTTTTCTTCTCCCTTTTCTTTTGGAGCGGTTTTCTTACCTCAATGTTATTTTTATAAATTTTGATTAGATTTCCCCTCTCATCATATTCATAAACAAAATCCATTACTTTATTATCATTACTATATTTCTCAAATTTGACTAATTTTCCATCTTTATAGAATCCAATATAATAAGATATATTCTCTTTGCTTTTGCGGATATTGTCTACCTTATCTAAATTGATTTCATCATACAATTTTGCAGGATGGTTATACTTAGGAAAAGTCATTCCTAAATAGTATCTAACAGTAAAATCATTATATTGAGTATTTTTTGTAAGTGGTTGTGACATTTTTAAAGCTCCTATCAAAAGCAAAATAGTTCCAATCATTCCAATCAGTAACTTTTTCATTTTACTTGCTCCAATTTTAAACCGTATTTTACAAAGCTATACTCTATAGTGTTTAAATCTTTATTGAATCAAGATTTCTAAAGGAGATATAGCTGTAAAATATTATATATACCGTATTGTTAAACCAAGACGGTACCAAAAAGGTACCAAAAATAAAGATTTCAGATCTTATAAACTTAAGAAAGTTGTATCAAGTATTTGGGCTTTTTTTATTGTCTTTTTGTAACAAAGTAACGTAGTCACTTTTAGTGTGGAATAGGTGAGATAAAAAAACAGTGTTTCGTTTTTGGTCAATGAAGTAAAGCAAAACATATTGGTCTATAATTTTTCCTCGTGAGGGATACTTGCTGTTAATCTTTACTCCGATTTTCTCATCAGCGTCAAAGCCTGCTTCAGGAAAAATCTCTAAACTTTTTAAGCTGTCTAAGATTTTAGCCACAGTATTTTTGGCGGATTGAGGGGATAGAAGTACCGTAGCTATATAGTCGTGTATATTGTCGATAGCTTCCTCGACCTCTTTTGAAGCAATCACTTTATAAGCCATAACGTACCCTCATATCGTCTAGGGAAGTTCCTTCGCCTGCCTCGTATTCTCTCAAGGCACGCTCAGATTGGGCTTGTAATTCTTCAATCAACTGTTCTCTATGTAGATCTTCGGCCGTCTTAATAGGCAAATCTTGCTCCAGGACTATTTGCTCCACAAATAAAGAAATAGCATCTGTCATTGTCATTCCCTTTTCTTTGATAATTTTTCGAGCTTGTTCCATAGTGGCTTCATTCAGTTTAAAATTGTATTGTTTCGATAAAGTTATAGCCATGATATATCTCCAATCTATACGTTATAGATTGATTATATACTAGATATAGACTTTAATCAAGAAAAAAAGTTCTGTTTAATGACAGAACTAAGTTATTTCAATCGGAGTCATATTGCGATATGTTTTGATAAAATCACGATAAATCAGATACTTTTTATAAGGATCAAGTAAGTCATTAAAGAGATTAATAACTCCAGTTTTAAATGTATCAATATCCTCAATAACAAGAAGAATATAAGGCGATTTTTGTATAAAGCCCTCTTGGGATGTGCGTTCTTATAAATCCGCTCATCCTTTTTTCAGACGACCCCAAGCGGTGTATTCGCCGTACCACAAGAGATTACCAGGAAAATCAGTCATCTCACGCGGAATGCCATTTGGTCGCAGTAGAAGTAGTGGGTTTGTTGGCGGTTTTCGCCGTCTTCGGTTGACCAATCTCGAACCTGTGCTTAAGGCTCGTAGGAATCCGGGAAACGAATCCAGTTTACTCTTCGAGGCCGTCTGAAGCTTCTCCGTCTTTCTTGAAGATTTTGACTTTAACCAATTTATTGAGGCTCGTCTCAATCTACAGCTTGCTTATTATTAATAATAGATTCTTTAGCTATATGTATTAGATCTTTATAATTTTCCATGAAAGGTTCTTCTAATGTGGATTCTAATAAGCATTCTAAGTCATATAATATTTTTTGCTCAGCTTCATCAATAATTTCATTATTTTCAACGAATTTAACAAGCCATTCAAAAAAAACTAATACTTCATAGTTGTTTAATTTAATAATATAGTCGTTGGACTCTTTTTTAATTTCCATAATATTATAATGCTCCTCGAGAAACTACATTTTGTAACTGACTGGTAATGAGATTGTTAAAGAACCAATATTTCAGACGACCTTAAAGAGGATAGTGAGGTCGTTTGAAAAACAGGAACCGCGTGCATGCGTATCGCGAAGACTTTACGTCGTGATTGGAGGTTTCATGCGGGCTATGGCTTGCTATTCACCCAACAATGTTTCTTTAAATAAGTTTTCAAGTGATTCATATAACATTTCCATTTCTGATGAATCATGATAATAAATAAAAATATGTCCCTGTTGATCCATTAAAATAGGATTGCCTGAACCATCATCTGATATTGCATAAAGTTTATTCATTGGTTGTTCATATAATTCTAAAAGTTTTTGAAATCCCTGAGTTAATTCGATAACTGTTTCTTTTCCAATTAATGTTGAATTATGGAAAGCATGGATATCCAAACCAGCGCTTGCGCCACCGAATTTTTTAATAAATCCAATGTAATCATCGTGAAATTTTATTCCTAAAATATTTTCAGCATGTTTGATTTCCTCACTACTAGCGGGTATCCCTTTAAGCTCAGGGTAATCTTGAAAATATTTAATAAGTAGATTCATTGTTTCTTGGCTAATCATTAAATACCTCTTCTTGATAATTCTTTTAAAGCTTGGTCGTACCAGAACTCGCGTTTCCATTGATTAAATTCTTTAAATTTAATTAATATGGAAGTCCTTTGGTTATGCTGTTTACAGCATATTCTTGAGTTATATTTGTTCATATAAAGTTAAATTCTTTTCTGTGCTTTTATATATATCTGTATAGAAATAAATTCTATTATCTTTTATCTCTTTCAGATAAACCAAGTCTTCGATACCTCCAATATACTCAATGGATAAATCATCTAAATTTAATATTGCAAGCCTAAATCCAACAAGGCAAAACCGTCTAATGAAAACTGGAATATATATTTTTCTATTGAAATACAACAAAGGCCCTCCAAACCCCTGTTCTTTAATAATAACATGACCGTTAATGGATAGACTTCCAACTAAGGGAGAACCTTGATTTACTTCCATCAATTCAAGGTAACTGACTTCCCATTTGTCAAAAAAACTTTTTTCTTGAAATTCTAAAGGGGTTTCATTCAAAATTTTTAACTTAGACATTTCTAACACTTTCCATTTCTTTTAATTTTTTTCGATTTTATTTTTTGAACTTCTTCTGAATGCACTATAAATTGTAATGATTCTCCTGGATACTTAAGACCCTGTGGACCAATAATACCAACTTTCATTTTTGTTCTTTTAGGCATAATACCTGATTTATAATCATGAAGAGGAGCACTTATTACTCATGTAGACTACACTTGTTAAAAAAAATAAGATTCAAAGTTCGTTATATTTTAATGGTAAGCATAAAGAATCCATGAAGCTTTTAGCTTTTTCAGAAACAAAAACTCCTAATTTATCCCCTGCACCATGATAAAAATCCGATTCATTATCAATAGCATAATCCCATTCTTGAGAAGATTTTTTATGAAATCTAATAAAATCATTAGCTTTTATCCACCACAAATTTGGCATTTTGTCTGCAATTGATTGATTGTGTCTACCTTTCTCAATTACATCATCAATGGAGTAATATTTTTCAAAATAATCTTCTGAAAGATTTTTCCAATCACACTTAATAATTTTATTTTTGACTGCAAGAATTGGAGTAAATCCAGTTAGTCCTGAAGTAAATAAAGAATCTTTAATTTTTTGGGAAACTATCAAGCTTCTGTTCGATACATAGGCCTCTGGTACATCAGGACCTAGTCGTTCAATATATATTTCAGGGCTAGGAACATTTCTAGTTTTTTTAGAGGCATGTCCTTCCCATAAAATATGAGCAAAATCGCCGTAAATATCAGTTTTTTCAGAAAGCGAGGAAAGATCGCTATAAACTTCAAATAATTTCATAATTATTACCTTTCACAAAAAATCTATTATTTTTTTCCAATTATAAAGGCAGTTGGCCCATTTCGTTTTATAAAGGCAGTTGGCCCATTTCGTTTATATTTCTAACATAATTTCTAGTTGCTCTAGGAATGTTGTGTTGTTTCAACATAACTTGTATTTGATCCATTATGTCAGATAATTTGAAATTAGGATTATTACTAAACCAAGTTTTCTATTGCTGGTTCCAACCTCTCCTATGTATATCATCATGTTTTTTTGCATCAATACGTACTATTTGCTGATCTATAAATTGCCGTCTTGCCTTTTTACTTTTAAGTCCACATTGTTCTAATTGAGCTACAAAATCTTCATCTTTAAGCATTTCTTGAGGAACAGTATGATGATCTCGCATCGCATTAGGCATTTGTGATCTTAAGCGGTGGTTTGGTTTTCTATCCAAACCTAAAGGATCTAGCCAATCTTGCCTATTAGGAGCGAACCAATAAAGATTTTCCCCGCCAGCTAATCCAATCGGGTTCTGATTGATGAAACGTCCAGTATCAGGCTCATAGTAACGAAAGAAACTATAATGCAGCCCGGTCTCTTCATCGAAGTATTGGTTCTGCAATCTAAACGGCTGATGTTCGTCCTTTTTCAGACGACCCCAAGCGGTGTGTTCGCCGTACCATAAGAGATTGCCGTAGATGTCGGTCATCTCGCGCGGTATGCCGATTTGGTTGCAGTGGAAGTAGTGGGTTTGGTTTTCGAGGTCGTTCCCACCTAAATCATGTGGGAATGACGTTTCTGAAGCTTCTTTGTTTTTTAGACGGCCTTAAATGTTTGAGGCCGTCTGAAAAGTTTTAGATAAGAGGTTTTGTTAGGTTTGGTAATCCAGCCTTGTCTATTATTCAAGTAATTCAGATATATTATTAATGAGGTCCGTAATATAAGGAACACAAACAATTTCCGAGTTAAAAATATCGCTGTTTTTAAGATGACAAATAATTTGTTTTCCGTCAAATTGAAAATTAGCAATTTCATCTTTTTGCCACGGTCGGTTAGGCTCAAAAACAATTAAGCTATAATAATTCTCTTCTTTGAACAGAGAAATTGAAAACACCAAATCTTCATTATCATTATCTCTATATAAATCAAAACTCTCCAAAGAATTATCCTTGAAAATAAATTTAAATTTATCATCACTATTATTATATCCACTGAAATCTCTAAAGTCCCCAATAATTTTTTTAAATAAATATTTATTCACATCCATGTCGCTTTTAACGACAACAAAATCACCTGAGTTCAAATGCACTTCTAAGGTATCATCTGAGGATAGCCCAATATTAATTACAGTAAATCTTTCATCATTAGGGTTTGGATTTTCGACATATAACTCCCCTTCTCCACATATAAAAGGTAACTCGCAAGTTATATTTAGATAACCTACTTTAGGGTCATATTCAATCGAACTCTCATTAATATGAATTATTTCTTTCACAATCAACACCTTCCATGCTTATTATATTTATGAAGAACCTTCCAAGCTGCATCCAAACGCATTCGGTCAGTCCCAGCCATATTACGGACAGCCCTCAATTCTTTGCGTACGTCATCAAAAATCTGAGGCGTCAATTTTTATCATTCCCAAAACTTTATTTCCTCTTGTCTCAGGGAAAGAAACACTATTTGCACCACTTCTTTTCAAAATATCAAAAATACCGGCACGACAATTTGTACACATACCAACAGGTTTAGAACCACTAGAACGGAATTCGCCGGTAATATTACCAATTTGTACATCTTTCCCTGTTAATAATCCTCTTCGAGAAAAATCATTTAAACCATTAATTTCAGCATGGCCAGTTCTTGAACTGTGGTAAGTTTCACTAACTCCACCCGCCGAAATTGTGGCACTTGCACCATTCATATCTCCCCAAAGACCCAATCTGTCTATCCACATTTGAGCATTCGGCGCGAATCGATACAGATTCTCCCCGCCCAGCAACCCAATCGGGTCCTGATTCACAAACCGACCCGCATCAGGCTCATAATACCTGAAGAAGTTGTAATGCAGTCCCGTTTCACGGTCGGCATACTGGTTTTGAAGCCGGAACGGTTGGTATGCGCTATCCCTTACCTTGGTTTCCTCTTTCAGACGACCCCAGCCAGTATAGTTGCCGAACCACAAAAGGTTGCCGTCCTTATCGGTCATCTCACGCGGGATACCGAGGTCGCAGTGGAAGAAGTGGAAGAAGTGGGTTTGTTGTCTACTTTCGCCGTCTGCGTTGATGTGGTTTTGATAGGCGAAACCGCGTGCGTGCGTACCGCACATATCCTACGTCAGGACTGAAGGTTTTATGTTAATTATTAAGTGTTTTGAATAAAGAAAATACCTGCTTGACTTCCAGATAGAAGTTTTTTCTTAACATTTTGGTCATAATAAAAATAACCAATACCATTCTGAAAAATATGTAACTTTTTATCTATATCTTCTTCTAATAATTGCAAGCAAAAATTAAACTTAGGAGAAGGATATATTATATCTTGTTCAAAATAAGGATTGCCAAAAATTTTGGATACATCCAATCCCATCCCATTATCTTCAAAGAATAAATGTTCATTTTCATTGTATTTCGCATCGGCTTCTTTATCAACTTCATCAAGTCTTTCAAAAAATTTTCTTTCCAAAGAAATACTTCCTAAATCTTGCTTGCCGATATCTTGTTCCCTTTCATAAAGAACAGCACAACTAAAACCATCATTTAGTAAAATTAAATCATCCTGACAATTAACAGTATATTTAGATGAAATAGAGTCTTTTACTCCTCCCAGTGCATGCTCCTCTATGGAAATAAAAACAGAGATATAATAATTTCTACGAGGAAATACATTTTCAGGTAAAAAGTCAGAATAAAGAGTAAACAGATGCGTTTGATAGTCATCAGAATTTGGAACTTTAGGCCATAATTCTAACGGAATATGGTCAGCTCCTCCTCCAATATAACCGATACTATGTGACGTTTTAGAAGAAGTAAAAAGTAATTTTGACATTTAAATTTCCTTAATAGCATTTATTTTTTAGTAAATTTTATTGCCTGTTAGCGCATTAGGAGCAAACTGATACAGATTGTCTCTGCCTGAAAGCCCAATCGGATCCTGATTCACAAACCGCCCCGCATCAGGTTCGTAATAGCTCATCAGGTTGTAATGCAGCCCCGTCTCACGGTCGCAATACTGGTTTTGCAGGCGGAAGGATTGATATGCGCTATCAGTTACCTTGGTTTCCTCTTTCAGACGGCCCCAGCCGGTGTAGTTGCCGAACCACATCAAATTGCCGTCCTTGTCGGTCATCTCTCTTGGGATGCCGATTTGGTCGCAGTGGAAGTAGTGGGTTTGTTGTCGGTTTTCGCCTTCTTCGTTGGTCCGGTTGTGGATCTGTGCCAAGGGTTCGTAACTGTCGGGATCGGTGTAGATATAGGTATACCTGCTGTCCGGTTGGATTTCTTGCGGTAAATGGCTGCCGTCCCAAACGAATCCAAGTTCCTCTTCGAGGCTGTCTGAGAAGCAGAAGCCGCGTGCGTGTGTACCACGCAGACTTTACGTCGGGATTGGAGGTTTCGTACGGGCTACGGATTGCTAATTTTGGTTCGATTCCTGATATTTTGTTATATCAGAAATAGTGATATCTTCATTATTAAACATATCATCCCAAATTTGCTTATAAAGTTCTTTTGCGGTCATTTGTTGAGGTATTTCAAAGGCTGCGTCGGTACTAGGAAATTGGTCATGTAGTCGTTCTTCTGTCCAGAAATTTAATCCAAATCTCAAACTTTCTTTAATTCTGAATTGGGTTGATATTGTAAAATTTTGATACTCGGGGTACAGATATTCTTTGACTAATCTCTTTACACTATTTCGATTAACCAAATTCAGACCTGATAAGTCTTCAAGTTTGCTATCTATACCTTCGTGTAATAGTCCAAGAAAAAGTCTGATATATTCAGGACTGACTTTATACTTTTTATTCATTTAAATTTCCCCCGAATTGAAACTAATTGACCAACTTTATTGAATATGGCTTGTACTTGAGATGTTTGGATTAATGGTCCTCTTTATTGGAATTCAATCCAAACTATAGTAGACTGAACTCAGTTCAACCTACGTTTACTTATTGCTATTCATATATTCGTGATGCATTCAAAATATCTGCTAACATACTCCAATTTAAAGTTTTGTCGTTATATTCTCTCACACCTATATTTTTATAGTATCCATCCATATCTTCAATCCAATTTTTCATGGCTTCTAAAAAGCTATCTAGTGTATTATTTTCAAAATCTTCTGTATGAATTTCAGTAATGAATTCTTTTAAAAAAACTAGAAAGTCATCTCTATTTTTAATTTCCATAATATAGTCCTCCTCGAACAATGTCTTTCATACGGCCTCAAAAGAGATATTGAGGCCGTATGAAAATATAAAATTACTTTTTCGTAGCACGAATTTTTTTCAACCCATTCTCTAAAATAGTAACTTTCTCGGGAGGAGTTCCCCTATCCAAAGCATTCCACCAGTTATTTACTGGTTTAACAAATAATTGGAATCCTTCATCGGTTACATTGGATTTTCGGATGATCAAATCTTCTTTGATAGAGCCATCCTCGTTAAATGGGTCAATATCAACAAGTAAGTTATTGTTTTTGAGAAACGTCATAAGTGCAATAGACATTCTGATAATATCTTCACGATAATCTTCATCAGCATTTGCTTCCCAAAATGTCCGAAAATTAAATAGTGTTATATCCATGATAATCTCCTAAGGTAATCGAATAATTTCGGATATTCCGTCAACATGAACTAAGCTTTATAGTTGCCATCCCACAACAGATTGCCGTGGATGTCGGTCATCTCTTTTGGAATACCGATTTGGTCGCAGTGGAAGTAGTGGATTTGTTGGCGGCTTTCGCCGTCTTCGGTTGACCAGTCGTGGACTTGCGCCAAGGGGTCGTAGCTGTCGGGATCGGTGTAGATATAGGTATATCTGCCGTCCCAAACGAATCCGGTTTCCTCTTCGAGGTCGTCTGAAAGACAGAAACTACATAGGAACGTACTGCGCTCACCACGCCAGAATTAAAAATTTTATATATGTTACGCCTTGCTGGCGTTGGTAACACAAACTACGCTTGCAGACTACATTTACAATAAATCAATGATGTCCAAAGCTAAAATATCTTTTTTTGTGAGCTTTTTCCTGTCTTTATGCCTTAGATTTAATTTTACATTTTTGAATTTTATATTATCTATAAAAGAAAATTGATAAATTTTATTCTCTGTTTTATTAAAAATATACCCATAATATTTATTTTCATAGGTAGAATTTTCAACAAATTCTAGAAAGTAAATAACAGAATGTGGAGGAAAATGTTCTATTACGGCTTTTACCAAGTTTCTTTTTTCAGAATGTACATATTCATTAGTATCTAAAATATCTTCTAATAAGATTTCATTTGATAAATTTTGTGGTTCCATAAAAATCCTTATTTTTTATATGCGGTAATTACACGGCGTAGTATACCCCTACGTTTAGCACCTTTTTGACAACTGCCACACATAGGTCTACTTGCAGCCATTGGGCGTTGTAGCTGTAGTTTGTGGTGTAACCAACAAGAGAGAAATTTGGTAGAGTTCGCCTGAAAGTATGTTTTCAGACGAACTCTACATCAATCAGTAATGAAATTGTTAAAGAATCGATAGCTCAGACGCCTTCAAAGAAGGTTTAGATGTCGCTTAAAAAGTAGAAGCCGCGTGTATGTTACGCACATACCCCATACCATAATTAAAAGTTTCATACAAGCTACAGTTTGCTTTTTTCATTCGAAAGAAAATTTTAACATTTTTGATAACCGATTTATAAAATATAGAATTGCCAAATGTTCATCTTGGTAACAATATTCTTCGGTTCTTAATCCTCTTTCAGAATAGAATATATGCCATTTTTTATTTTCTGCAACAATACATAATGTTTCATCATTTACTTCATTGATTGAGTAACTATCTTCTGGTACTCCTTTATTTTTAAGATATGAATTCAATTCATTAATTTTTAACATTTTCCTATTTTCACCTCTTCCAGATGCCAAGATTCTATATGATTTAACAGATTTTGGTAATTCATACTGTGTCCCTAATCCAATCTCTCCGAACAACGGCATAATTTTACTTGCAGTTACATTATCAATTGGTTTCAGTACCCTATATATGGTATAAGGCTTTTGATTAGAACCAGGAGGTAAGGCTCTCATAGGATATGGTGTTCCTAGTTGCCGAGCCACAGCAGCTTACCGTCCTTATCGGTCATATCACGTGGGATGCCGATTTGGTCGCAGTGGAAGTAGTGGATTTGTTGTTAGCTTTCGCCGTCTTCGGTTGACCAGTCGTGGACTTGCGCCAAGGTTTCGTAAGAACTGAAGGTTTATGCGGGCTACGGCTTGCTTGATTCACCCCATGTTTACTCAGGGATTTATACGCTAGCTTGGTTAGTTTTTTATTTTAACTATTTGTTTTTATGTTTATGTTTGGAATTCTGCTTTTCATTATGTATATCAGTGAGTAGGTTAGTAACAGACATCCCATTTTTTTGAGCAAGTAGAGCCCATTTTTCCGCTTCGTCTAATTTGTTTTTGTCTTTACTGTCTTGGTAATGATCAAAGAATATATAGGCCAAATCATATTGTGCTTGAGTATTACCTAATTCGGCTGATCGAATTAACCAAAATATAAATTTATCATTGTTAAATTCATAAAAAGCAAAATAATTAGCTAATTTTGATGCTGCTTGACTATTGCCAGAGGAAGCATCAATTTTTAACTTTTCCAGATCAGTTTTAGAAATATACATACTGTCATTTATTGAAATGTTGGCATTAGATTTCATGACTCTATCCTTTCAATTTGATAGGATCCTGATTTACAAACTGCCCCGCATCAGGCTCATAGTACGTGAGGAAGCTGTAATGCAGCTCTGTCTCACGTTCAGCGTACTGGTTTTGCAGGCGGAAGTGCTGGTACGCGCTATCCGTTACCTTGGTTTCATCTTTCAGACTACCCTAGGCGGTGTATTCGCCGTCCCACAACAGATTGCCACTGATGTCGGTCATCTCTTTTGGAATACCGATTTGGTCGCAGTGGTAGTAGTGAGTCTGTTGGCAGCTTTCGCCTTCTTCAATGGTTCAGTTGTGTACCTGTGTCAAGGGTTCGTAGGAATCCGGGTCGGTGTAGAGATAGGTATATCTGCCGTCGAGCTGTGCGACCAGTTGGTAAATGCCGCAGCCGGAATCGACTTCGGCGAACAGCAACCGTGCGCCGAAGTCGGGAGAGGTTATTTTGTAGAGGACGTCTGAAAATATAAAATTACTTTTTCGCAGCACGAATTTTTTTCAACCCATTCTCCAAAATAGTAACTTTCTCGGGAGGAGTTCCCCTATCCAAAGCATTCCACCAGTTATTTACTGGTTTAACAAATAATTGGAATCCTTCATCGGTTACATTGGATTTTCGGATGATCAAATCTTCTTTGATAGAGCCATCCTCATTAAATGGGTCAATATCAACAAGTAAGTTATTGTTTTTGAGAAACGTCATAAGTGCAATAGACATTCTGATAATATCTTCACGATAATCTTCATCAGCATTTGCTTCCCAAAATGTTCGAAAATTAAATAGTGTTATATCCATGATTATCTCCTAAGGTAATCAAATAATTTCAAATAATTCATCTGAAGGTGACGGAAGTGAGGCTGTGCGTCGCATTCGGGTTAGGCGATTTGACAGAGGTCGTCTGAAAGGCAGAGACCGCGTGCGTGCATACCGCCCACCCTCTACGTCAGGACTTAAGAGTTTATGCAGGCTACGGCTTGGATTTAAGCGAGCGACAGCTTCTCAATCCTCATTAGCAAAAAATTCATAAGTATCTATCTCCTCTTTTACGAAGACTATAACAACTTTACCTTCAGGTATCTTTTTTGGGACATGCCACCTATGGAAATACCTAAAGTGGGAAATGTAATATATGCTTTTCCATCAATGCAATCATATTCTTCTTTTAATTTTTTAATATTTTCAGGCTCAAAAAGATTTAAATTATCAAATATTGGATTCAGATGTTTACTACAAATAATGCTAACTAATTTATTATTTTTATATTCTAATGTGCAGGCATCTCTATATTCAGAAGTAATTTTAAGAATGTTATCTTCTATAACCTTTGCTGCCTTTCCATATTTAGCAATAATTTGCTCCATCGTATTTCCAAGTTGAAAAAAACGATTACCTAAATCTATGCCTTTAAAAGGAATAATTTTAACTTCATTCACTTGCATTTTCCAATGACCTTTCTTAGTTTAGATGCTTGATATTTAGTGATTAATTTCTGTCTAACAGCTTCTCGCACCATCCTTCTCAATCTCTTATCATATTTATCTATAAATTTCCTCTTAGTCTCAATAATATCCATCTCCATAGCCAAATCCCATCGACCTTGAAGGATAAATTGTCTTTGTTGCGCTCTCCAACGACGAGCAGTAGTTGAACTCCCTGTACTTGACATGCCTCTATGATCTGCTTTATCCATATGATACGCCGGTGCAGAACCATAAGATGGTCTATTTGGTAAATCTTTATATGCTCCCCAAGCTGGAGAGTGATTAGTTTCTCCTCCTTTATGGCTCCCTCTGTCTCCTCTGTAAGTTCCTCTACGTGCTAAACCTAAAGTATCAATCCACCCAATAGAATTCGGTGCAAACTGATATAAATCATCTCCACCAAATAACCCCATCGGCTCCTGATTCACAAACCGCCCGGCCTCAGGCTCATAATACCTGAAGAATTTGTAATGCAGCCCCGTCTCACGGTCGCAATACTGGTTTTGCAGGCGGAAGGATTGATATGCGCTATCAGTTACCTTGGTTTCCTCTTTCAGACGGCCCTAGCCGGTTTAGTTGCCGAACCACAACAAATTGCCGTCCTTGTCGGTCATCTCTCTTGGGATGCCGATTTGGTCGCAGTGGAAGTAGTGGGTTTGTTGTCGGTTTTGTCGTAGGTGTAGGCTAAGGTATGACCCAGCGCGTTGGTGAGAATAAATTATTTAAATACACTATACGTCGCCAATATAACACTTAGCTCCCAAGAATAGTCATCGATATATTCCATAATAATCTCATCACTATACGGTTCATAACAAGATTTAACCAAATTCACATCCAAACGAAGAATTTCTTTTCCATTAACCCATAAATCTTTACTCTTAGCAGATAATTCAGAGAAATCTTTATGTTCTTTAAGCTTTTTGAAGGCTTTCAGATTAGTTAATTGTCTAATTCCCAAAAAATTAGAATCAGATGAGTCAGTAGAAATGCAACTCATTGAGTTTATCTCATTAATTATCGCATCCTTCAGATATGCTGCTGGTGACATAATATTATCAAGACGATTAATACATTTATTGAAAAAATCTTTATCGCCATCCCAACTTTTACTGATTTGCACTCCAAAAGCTAATGGGCTTACCACCCAAGCATCATCATCTGCTCTAGGTAAAGAAATTATTAAATAGCATGTTTGAGAACCTTCTTTATGTTCTATACAATATATGTACATATAGACTAAATGTTCATCATCAAGCTCTTTAATATGTACATATAGACTAAATGTTCATCATCAAGCTCTTTAAACCAAGATTTATATTTTCCAGAACATTCTGGATAAAGCTTGAAGCCATTATCAATTAGAAATAAATTTAAATTCTTCACATTATTATTAAAGCTCATCTTACATTCCTATAATTATTAAAAAAAGTGCTTTACTACCAAAAGCCCACGGGATATTACCTTTTCTCATTTTTTCTAGTAAAGGCTTCATCTCTGGGGCCTTAGATGGATCATCTATAACGTTTATCATATACCCTAATTTGCTGTTCTTTAGGACATTTCTCTTTAGGATTTGCTTTTAATCTTCTTCCTTCTGTTCCTCCAGCAAATATTTCATTGGCACGTTTATCATGATACTGTCTAATAAAAAATCAAAAGTTCCATTTCTTTAATACTAAAGAATCAAACCAACTATTTATATTTGATGAGAATTCATAAAGGTTGTCCCCACCCATCAATCCAATCGGGACCTGATTCACAAACCGAACCGCATCAGGCTCATAATACCTGAAGAAGTTGTAATGCAGTCCGGTCTCTTCATCGAAGTATTGGTTTTGCAGTCTGAACGGCTGATGCGCATCGTTGTAAACCCTTTCATTCTTTTTCAGACGGCCCCAGGCGGTGTATTCGCCGTACCAAAGGAGATTACCGTGGATGTCGGTCATCTCTCTTGGGATGCCGATTTGGTCGCAGTGGAAGTAGTGGGTTTGTTGGCGGTTTTCGCCTTCTTCATTGGTCCAGTTATGTATCTGTTCCAAAGGTTCGTAGGTGTAGGCCCAAGTCTCTTTCGTGCCGTCTTTTTTGAAGATTTCGGCTTTAACCAGGTGGTCATGCAGATCGTAGAAGTAGTTCTGCACTTCGCCGTCGGTATACGATTATTTAGTAAAGCCAATTTCTTTGATCAATTTATCAATTAAATCATTTAGATTAATTTCCTTTGGAACTTCAAGTTTAATATTATTACAAAAATTAAATAATAGTTTGAATAAATATTCTCTATCATTTATATTAGGAATATGTGGTGTTATTTGTATATTCTCCTTTATAAAGTTACCAAAAAGAAATTTTTTACTATTTTTTAATATAATTGGTTTTAATAAATCTCCATTTCTATTAAATATTTCATAGAAATTTTGTTTGATATCGTCTGGTTCTAAATATAATTCTGCATCTTTGATATTGGCAAACAAACTAATATCTCCATTATCATTCACAATAATTGGCATATCCATCTTATTTTCTCAATTATTTAAAATTTAATTTAAGTTTTATTTCATTACAGTGGTCGTCTGAAAAACAGAAAACGCGTGTGTACCGCACACACCATACGTCAGTATTGGAGGTTTCATACGGGATACGGCTTGTTTACGTTGGGAATGGAGGCTTTATACGAGATACGAATTACTAATTTCTAAGTTAGATATTTAATGTTCCCATCTGGGTATTTTCCCTCCCATTTATAAGGAAAATAATTTTCTTTATAACACTTGATTATTGATTCAATAAAATAATCAGCCTTATCAAAAGCATAGTATTTTATAAGTAATTCTATATCGCACATTACCTCCTCCATAAAATAAACATAAATATTATTTTCCGCATCTAAATTATCAATTCTTTTACTCAATATAGTGAATATTTTTTCAATAGCTATACTGATCTTTTCTCTACCGCTCGAGGAGAAGTATACTTTGTTGATATTCCTTATATACATATCTTTTAATCTACCATAATAATTTTCATCAAGTAAATTTTTAATCTTCTGTTCTTTAGTATTTTTTTCTAAATCCAAATTTAGAAAGATTTTTTCAACATACTCTATATTCTCTACATTTATAGGCACATCTTCTCTACTAGGAAGTTCCTTTATTTTATTTGAAAAGTATGTAAGTATTTGATCTTTTCCACTAAGCAAAACTTCCATTTCTTTAATTAAGCTAGATTGATCATCTGGAATTAATTTTACAAATAAATCAATCAACTCAGTTCTTCCTTGAATATCAATATCCGAATCATTAATACTTCTAAATATAAAATCCTGTGCTTTACCTATTTCATTTACTTTAATATATTTTTTTATTAGCTCTATCTTTTTCATTTTAACACTTCCTTGATGATTTAATATAGCGAGTCCATGTAGTAGGTTTTAATTTAGCGGACGAGTTGGTTTTCTAAATCGCATTGGTAATATTGGTTTTCGACATTGGGCAGCTGGCGGTAGATCAGGTTATCCAGTTTGTGGATGAGAAATTTTTAAAAGGACGAATGTTTCAGACGGCCTCAAAAGCGATATTGAGGCCGTCTGAAAATATAAAATTACTTGTTCGCAGCACGAATTTTTTTCAACCCATTCTCCAAAATAGTAACTTTCTCGGGAGGAGTCCCCCTATCCAAAGCATCCCACCAATTATTTACTGGTTTAACAAATAATTGGAATCCTTCATCAGTTACATTAGACTTTCTAATAACAATATTTTCTTTAATAGAACCGTCCTCATTAAAAGGATCAATATCTATGAGTAAATCATTTTTTTTAAGAAAATTCATTAATGAAATAGTTGATTTTATAATACCTTCTTTATAATCAATATCGTTACTTCTGTTCAATAATAGTTGGTGATCAAATAAAACAAAATCCATAATATTATCTCCAATGATAATCGGATAATTTCAAATAATTATTCTTCTTCTAAGACCATACGATTAAAACAGTCATACAAATCTTCTCCGACTAAATACATATTTTGCATCTTTACTTCTTCAGGCATTTGTACACCAAATTCATCCAAATAATCTTCTTCATCCCATTCATTTTCATGATCCCAATAGAAAATTTGCCCAATTCTTTCTCCTTGAGTACATAGACAAATCAAATCACCAAATTCATTACTTGATATTGGTAGAAAATTATCTGGTATTCTATTTTTGTATTTTTCAAGCCTTTCACTAATTTGGGAGTTTTTTTGGTAGTTTATATTTTCACCATAAAAAAAACCTAAATCTCCACCACTCCATTCGATATTACCACCTACAGGAATATCGTCATCAGGATAACAATATTCAGGCAAATCACTATATGGGGTTAACTTAAATTCTTTTATAAATCCTGTCTCTCCACCAAATAATTCAAGATAATCCAAATAATCTGAAAATTCTTCTTTAGTAATATCTAAAAATTTAGACATTGATTTTCTAGATGTAGGAATCAGTGGTTCAAATGTAAACCTTTGAACTCCACCCATTTTCTCAACTAAACTCTTAATTTTCATTTTCATTACTCCTTTAAGTTATAATTTGTCAAATAATCAACATTTCTTCTTAGGTCGTTTATTGCGCATAGTACATGTATGTATTCCGCATATACGTTACATTAAAACTGAAAATTTCATGTAGACTTAGAATTGCTTAAATCAGGGAGGATAATAGGTTTGTAACTAAGTACTTTATCAGCTATTTCCTCGGAGCTCATGTTTGTCCAATATATATAATCTGATATATTTGGATCTGTGACCAAATTTTCTAATTTTTCAAGAAATACATCTTCATCCTCTTCTGAGCCTTCAAAATTTCTTAACTGATCAATCAGTTTGATTAAATATAATCTATCCAACATAATGCTATCCTCCTCCAAAATGGTATTTCGGGTCTAGTATCTCTTTATGGAATTTTGGTGTAACAATCAGCATATTATCCATATCATAAACACCACCACGATTAATAGGAGTTTTATGATGTATTTGATACGAACTTACTTTACCATCATGTTGACATTTGGCTGCTTTAGGTGCTTTCCCCTGAGCCATCCTTTTCTTATTAGCCTTCGAAAAACCCTCAACTAATTTTGGATCTTTTGCTACTTCTTTCCAAAAGGCAGCTCGGAAATCATCAAAACTATCAAAAGATTTACCACGTAATTTATCTGCTACAGATTTAGGAAATACACCAGCATTTCCATGTATACCCTTCAACCATTTTTTCCAATTGAATTACCATTTCTGATGCAATTTCTGGTAAATTTCTAGGACTTAATCCTAAAGGATCAAACCAACTATTTATATTTGGTGAGAATTCATAAAGGTTCTCACCACTTTTCAACTCAATCGGATCCTGATTCACAAACCGCCCCGCCTCAGGCTCGTAATACCGCATCAGGTTATAGTGCAGCCCCGTCTCTTCATCATAATACTGGTTTTGCAATCTGAACGGCTGGTGAGCGTTCCGATAAACGCGTTCATCCTTTTTCAGACGACCCCAAGCGGTGTATTCGCCGTACCATAAGAGATTGCCGTGGATGTCGGTCATCTCGCGCGGGATGCCGATTTGGTCGTTGTGGAAATAGGCGAGGTATTGCGCTTCGTCTTGATTGTTACGGAAGACTTGGGCTAAGGGTTCGTAGCTGTCTTGGTCGGTGTAGATATAGGTGTAGTTGCCTTTGTAGGTGTACTCCTGAAGTAATCGCGTTCCGTCCCAGAGGAAATGGGTGCGTTTGGAGTCGGTACTCGTCCAAGCTAGTTTGTCTTGGCGTTCTTTGGAAAGCCTTCTGCCGAACGGGTCGTAGGCGTAGGTCCAAATCTCGGTGTTGCAGGCGGGCTTTTTGATCTCGGCTCGGACGAGTTAGTTTTCTATATCGTATTGGTAATAATGGTTTTCACTGTCGGTCAGCTTGCGGTAGATCTGGTTGCCATGTCCATTTGGCACCGTATTTTTCAAGCAAATCAAAGCTGGCTTGTGGTCCCATGCTACCTGATTTATAATCATGAAGAGGAGTGCCATTATCAGCCCACAACTTCTCGATACGGTCAATCAATTCCCAAGAAGCGCTAACTTCTTCCCAGTGGCTAAAGTTAGTTGAATCGTTATTCAATACATCGTAGATTAGCTTTTCATAAGGATCTGGTGAAGCACCTGTAGCTGTAGCATCAGTTCTGTAGTCAAGCGAATTATGTGCTAGTTTGAACTCTTCACCCACTTCTTTACCGTTAAGGCTGAGAGAGAAACCTTCTGTTGGTTGGATATAGATGGTCAAAATATTTGGTGCTAGAGGCTCTCCAAAAATTGAATCCATTTGCTTAAAGACAATATTGACATGCGTTCCCTTTTCAGTCATTCGTTTACCTGTACGGAAGAAGAATGGAACACCACGGAAACGGTCACTTTCAACAAAGAAGGCACCTGAAGCAAAGGTTTCTGTCATTGATTCTGGGTTGACATTTGGTTCGCTACGGTAAGAAATGTATTTCATGCCATCAACTTTACCAGAACGATATTGACCACGGATGAAGTGCTCTTTAAGCTCCTCATCTGTAGGGTGGTAAAGGTTCTTGAAGACCTTGATTTTCTCTGCGCGAATGTCATCCTTTGTAAAACTTGCAGGCTTGTCCATAGCAAGGAGTGACAAAAGCTGAAGTGTGTGGTTTTGAACCATGTCTCGAAGGGCACCAGACTCATCATAGTAGCCACCACGTTCTTCAACACCTAGACGCTCTGCAAAGGTAATCTGGACGTTATCAATATGTTCCCGATTCCAAACATTTTCAAAGATCATGTTGGCAAAACGAACTGCAAAGATACTCTGAATCATCTCTTTACCTAGGTAATGGTCGATACGGTAGATTTGCTCTTCGTTAAAAGTAGCTAGAAGCTCTTCGTTTAGTTTGCTTGCGGTTTCATAGTCTGTTCCAAAAGGTTTCTCAACGATTAAGCGTTCAAAGCCTTTACCGTCAACGATGTTTTCAGACTTGAGGTGTTTGGCAATGGTTCCAAAGAACTGAGGTGCCATAGACAAGAAGAAGAGCTTGTTGTGTTCAGCTTGGTATTTTTCATTGAGCTCAGCTTGTAATTGACGCAAAGCAATGTAATGTTCCGTATCATTCACATCATGGCTTTGATAGTAGAAGTGGCTAGCAAACTCTTGGGCTTGCTCGGTACTATCTGCCAAATCAAGGATGGACTCAACAACAACAGATTCGAAATATTCTTTACTCCAAGGTCTACGAGCTGTTCCAATAACTGCGAAATGCTCAGAAAGATTGCCTGATTTATAGAGTCTGAAAAGAGAAGGGTAGAGTTTGCGTTTAGCTAAATCTCCACTCGCACCGAAAATTGTAACAATAACCTTTGATGACATCTAGCTACCTAATTTCTAATTTTATTCCTAGTCGGGCTAGGGATGAGATTTCCTCATTTTCATAGTCTTTATTTTATCATAATTTTCAAAAAAATCAAAAAATCCAATACGCAATTAAAAAACTGCAAGGATTTCCTTACAGTTTCGTTTTATACGTTTAGGACCTTGTCTAAGAACTCTTTTAGACGAGGGTGTTGCGGATTATCAAAGATTTGGTCTGGAGTTCCATCTTCAAGGAATTCACCATCAGCCGTAAAGATAACACGATTGGCAACCTGACGAGCAAATCCCATCTCGTGGGTTACGATGATCATGGTCATACCTTGCTCTGCCAACTCCTTCATAACGTTCAAAACATCTCCAACCATCTCGGGGTCGAGAGCGGAAGTTGGTTCGTCAAAGAGCATGATGTCAGGATTCATGGCTAGGCCACGTGCGATAGCCACACGTTGTTTTTGACCACCTGAGAGACTATCTGGATTGGCTTGTGCCTTATCAGCTAGACCGACTTTTTCCAGCAATTCCATTCCCAATTTCTCAGCTTCAACCTTGGTCATCAATTTGTGTTCAACTGGAGCAAAGGTAATGTTATCTAAAACGGACATATGAGGGAAGAGGTTGAAGTGCTGGAAAACCATTCCGATGTTTTCACGGACGTGGTCAACGTTGGTCGTTTTTTCAGTCAAGTCGTGACCATTAACCATGATATGGCCACTCGTTCCCTCCTCTAGCAGGTTGAGGCTACGAAGGAAGGTTGATTTACCAGAACCAGAAGGCCCAATGATACAGACAACGTCCCCTTCATAGAACTTAGTTGTAATTCCTTTTAGGACCTTATTTTTTCCATATTGTTTATGTAAGTCATTGACTTCGATTTTTAATTTTGCCATTAACGAATCCTCTTTTCTAAGCCTTTGGCTAGTCTAGTCAAAAGCGTGATGATGATAAGATAGAAGATAGCAAGGATTGCATACATCTTGAAACTTTGGTAGTTACGGGCAATGATAATCTTACCAGTTTGGAAAAGTTCTACCAGACCGATAGCTGACACGATAGTCGTATCTTTAAGAGCGATAACGAACTGGTTGACGAAGTTTGGAAGCATGAGCTTAGTTGCTTGCGGCAAGATAATCTTACGCATGGTTTTTCCATAAGAGATACCAAGACTGCGGCTGGCCTCCATTTGACCAACTGGAACAGCTTGGATACCACCACGAACAATTTCAGCAATATAAGCAGCTGAATTGAGCGAAAGGGCAATAGTACCAGCCACAAAGTCGTTGATTGGACTTTGCTGCCCAGTGATAGATTCGATGAAGTTTGGAATTCCCCAGAAGATGAAAGCGGCAAGAATCATCAAAGGAATACCACGAATGACATCCACAAAAATCTCTGAAATGACTCTGAGTGATTTGTATGGACTAACGCTGAACATACCAAAGATAATCCCAATCACGATGGCAATCGCAAACGAAATAAGGGCTAAAGCGAGAGTGATTCCAAGCCCGCTAAGGAGTTGTTTGTAGTTGTTTTGAAGCAAGCCCCAGATAGTGGTTTCGTCAACTGTACTTGTAGAAGCAGTTGTTCCACTTGCTAGATACTTGTCGAGAATTTTTTGGAATTCTCCATTAGCTTTGAGGTTGGCAAGTCCCTTATTGAACATCTGAATCAACTCTGGATTGCTGCCTTTCTTGACTGCAAAGGCTGTTTCACCGATTGGAGTTCCAACGATCGGCGTTTTCAATTTTTGACCTTGGCTGATCGAATATTTGAGAACAGGCTCATCATCCATCACGGCATCGATAGCCCCAGTATTGAGACTGTCATACATTGATGCACCATCTGCAAAAGTCTTAATCTTGTAACCGTATTTGCTTTGGTTCTTCGTAAGGAATGTTTGAGAAGCTGTCCCGTTCTTTACACCAACGGTTTTATCCTTGAGATCCTCATAAGAAGCGATAGTGCTTGATTCTTTTACACCGAGAATGGTATTAGCTGTGTAGTAGGAATCTGAGAAGTCAAATGTAGCTTTACGAGCATCCGTAACAGACATTCCAGCGATAATACCATCTGCTTGTCCTGCTTGAACAGCGCTAATAGCTGCGTCAAATCCAGGATTAATAATTTCAATCTCAAATCCTTGATCCTTGGTAATAGCCTTGATCAAGTCCATATCAATACCAGTGTACTCGTTGCTTGAATTTTGAAATACAAAGGGAGCAAAAGATGAATCACTTGCAATAACATACTTAGATTTAACTGTATCAGCTTTTACTACTCCTAGTGAGAAAATGGGAAATAAAATTAGCAAAAATGCTAGGATTTTTTTCTTCATTTTAAGTCTCCTTTCTGAATATTTTCCCATTATAACAGAAAATATTTCAGAAGGCAAATTTTAAGACTTTTTATGTAAGAAAATATAACACGGATTTATATCCTTGATAAATCCAGAGATAATGAATCTGGTGGATTTTATGGTAAAATAGAAGGATAGAAAAATGCAGATGAGGCAATCATGATAAATCGAATTACAGATAATAAATTTAAGTTAGTATCAAAATACCAACCTTCAGGAGATCAACCCCAAGCGATTGAACAGTTGGTTGATAATATCGAGGGTGGAGAAAAAGCCCAAATTCTGATGGGGGCGACTGGTACTGGGAAGACCTATACCATGAGTCAGGTCATTTCCAAAGTCAATAAACCAACTCTGGTCATTGCTCATAACAAGACTCTTGCTGGTCAGCTCTATGGAGAATTTAAGGAATTTTTCCCAGAAAATGCAGTTGAGTACTTCGTATCCTACTATGATTATTACCAGCCAGAGGCCTATGTCCCTTCTAGCGATACCTACATTGAGAAGGATAGTTCCGTCAATGACGAGATTGATAAGCTTCGCCACTCAGCGACTTCAGCCCTTTTGGAGCGTAATGATGTCATCGTTGTGGCTTCTGTCTCTTGTATCTATGGTTTGGGTTCGCCTAAGGAATATTCTGATAGCGTCGTGAGTTTGCGTCCAGGTCTGGAGATTTCTCGTGATAAACTCTTGAATGACTTGGTCGATATCCAGTTTGAACGCAATGATATTGATTTCCAACGAGGAAGATTTCGTGTTCGCGGGGATGTGGTGGAGATTTTCCCAGCTTCTCGAGATGAACACGCTTTTCGAGTAGAGTTCTTCGGTGATGAGATTGACCGTATCCGAGAAGTTGAGGCGCTGACAGGTCAAGTCCTTGGTGAAGTCGATCATTTGGCGATTTTCCCAGCGACTCACTTTGTGACCAATGACGATCATATGGAAGTTGCGATTGCCAAGATTCAAGCAGAATTAGAGGAGCAGTTAGCTGTCTTTGAGAAGGAAGGCAAACTGCTGGAAGCTCAGCGTTTGAAACAGAGGACAGAGTATGATATCGAGATGTTACGTGAGATGGGTTATACCAACGGTGTTGAAAACTACTCACGTCACATGGATGGTCGTAGCGAAGGAGAGCCTCCTTATACGCTTCTTGATTTCTTCCCAGATGATTTCTTGATCATGATTGATGAAAGTCACATGACCATGGGGCAGATTAAGGGCATGTACAATGGAGACCGTTCGCGTAAGGAAATGCTGGTCAATTATGGTTTCCGTTTACCGTCCGCCTTGGACAATCGTCCCCTTCGTCGTGAAGAATTTGAGAGTCATGTTCATCAGATTGTTTACGTTTCAGCGACACCTGGTGACTATGAAAACGAACAGACCGAGACAGTGATCGAGCAAATCATTCGTCCGACAGGGCTTCTAGATCCTGAAGTGGAAGTTCGTCCAACTATGGGACAGATTGATGACCTCTTAGGTGAAATCAATGCCCGTGTTGAAAAGAATGAACGGACCTTTATTACCACCTTGACCAAGAAAATGGCAGAAGACTTGACCGACTACTTCAAGGAAATGGGCATCAAGGTCAAGTATATGCACTCGGATATCAAGACCTTGGAACGGACGGAAATTATCCGTGACTTGCGCTTGGGTGTCTTTGATGTCTTGGTCGGAATCAATCTCCTTCGTGAAGGGATTGACGTTCCTGAAGTGAGTCTCGTAGCTATTCTTGATGCTGACAAGGAAGGTTTCCTTCGTAACGAACGTGGTCTCATCCAGACCATTGGACGTGCTGCCCGTAATAGCGAAGGCCATGTTATCATGTATGCAGACACGATGACCCAGTCTATGCAACGAGCTATAGATGAAACGGCTCGTCGCCGCAAAATCCAGATGGCTTATAATGAAGAACATGGTATTGTACCTCAGACAATCAAGAAAGAAATCCGTGACCTGATTGCTGTAACTAAGGCAGTTGCCAAGGAAGAGGATAAGGAAGTCGATATCAACAGTCTCAATAAACAAGAACGCAAAGAACTCGTCAAGAAACTGGAGAAACAAATGCAAGAAGCCGTCGAAGTGCTTGACTTTGAACTGGCAGCTCAGATCCGTGATATGATGTTGGAAGTTAAGGCGTTGGGGTAGAGAAGGAGAAAAATAAATGGATCTTACTATCAAGCAGATGGAAACTCCTGAAGAGATAGAAGGTAAGTCCCTCGTTCATTGGCAGACGTGGAGAGAGGCTTATGACGACCTTTTACCTGCAGAATTTCAGGAGACAATGACATTAGAAAGATGTCGATTCTTTAGTCAAAAATATCCAGAAAATACATTGATTGCGATGGATGGCATGAAGGTAGTTGGTTTTATCAGTTATGGAAACTTTCGAGATGTGGCTATTCAAGCTGGCGAAATTATTGCCTTATATGTTTTAAAAGACTATTATGGAAAAGGTATTGCTCAGAAGTTAATGAAGGAAGCTCTGACGACTCTTGAACAGTTCTCTGAAATATTCTTATGGGTATTAAAAGAGAATAAGCGAGCCATTGCTTTTTATCAAAAAATGGGTTTTACTTTTGATGGTCAAGAAAAAATACTTGAACTTGGAAAACCGATCACTGAAATTAGAATGGTATATAAGAAATCATCAAAATTTGAGAGTTAAATGCAAGGACAGTTGTGATTTGTTTTCAGATTGCAAAATCAACAAATGATTACGTTTTAAAATATATTTTAAATAGAGGGAAGTTATTATGAAATTGAAAGAGAAAACTTATGAGAACTCATCGGGCTTAGATTCTGTTCGTTTTTGGTTACAAGGGCATCGATTTGTCAAATTTATGCTTGATATTATCTTTTATATCATCTTGTTCCTAGTTATAGAATTTACAACATCACAGAACAAAAGCATTCCAGCTGATTTTCGGTACAGAGAGCTTTTATTTCCCTTGCAATTGAATCTTTTTATCTTGGGTAATAGGTTCTATGCTCTCTTTTTGTCAGTGAAAACTGAAAAAGAAAGGACCCTTAAAAGATTTTGTGAACCCTTTATTTATATCAATGTCCTTAGCTTCATTTTTCAACTGATTGGTGTGAGAAAAAGAGGAAGAGTTGTTCTCTCACCTTTGTTTTCACTGGAGTCTTCCTATATCTGGTTCCCTATTGTCGTCTACCTTCTGGTCTTGATGTTAACGTTGGCAATCTTCTTTCTCTCTAAAGCTTCAAAAAAAGAGGTAGATGAAAATGAAGATGAGTAGACAAATGAAGTACAAGACAAAAGAAAAGTCTTCTTGGACTAAGATGATTTATCTTTGGATGGAAAGGCACCGAAGGATTGGTCAACTCCTGGATACGAGTGTGTTATTCGGATCTTTGTTTGTATCATTTCTTTCTGCCTCTTTCATTGGTTCTCCATTCCCAAACTTAAACTATCTTTCTCCCTTAAGCTTTAATCTTTTCCTTCTGCTCTTATCAACCTATTTCCTTGTCTTTCGTTTTAGTAGTGATAAACTTCAGAAATGGCGTTACTTTTCATGGGGATTTATTGGGTTCAATGGTCTTCTTTTTCCCTTTCATCTCTTGGTGGGTCTGAATTGGCTAGGACGTCGTAAGTCAACGAATTTCCCCCCTATAATTTCTATGGATCCGGCCTATGTCTGGGCTCCTATTGTAAGTTATCTCTTTTTCTTTTTCTTAGGGCTGGGCATTCTGCTTTTGGTTATACGGATAGAAAAGAGAAGAAGGAGGCGTAAATGGAACGAAAGATTAAGAAACCAAAGAAGATCAAACAGCAGAAGATCAAAATGAGAAAAATCCATAAAAAGGATTCTTTGATAGCTCACGTCCAATTGTGGATGGGAAGGCATCCAAAGCTTGCTTCTTTTATGGATGGTGGCATAATATTATTTTCTATTTTTGGTATTATGTATGTGTTGTTTGGGACAACACTTATCCCGAAACCATATCAGGAAATGTCCTATGTCTTGCCAATTATTATGAATTTTGTCTTTTTGGTGTACACACTCTATCAAGGTATTTTTAGAGATGGTTTTAGTGAAAAGACTTCAGTACAAGGATTTTTACAACCTTTTCTATACATAAATGGATCTATTTTTCTTCTCCACTTACTTGTTGGGGTGAAAGGGAGAAATGTTAAAAAAATTCCTTCCCTATTATCTGTTGATTATCGCTACATCTGGCTTCCAATTGCTACCTATCTAATCTTTTTCATCATTGCAGCGATATTAATGGTCATTTTGAAATATAAGGACAAAAAGAGGAATAATCATGACAAAAGAAAATCGAACTAGGTTATTTTCATTTAAAACACTCTATTTGGCTTTGCTGACCTTTGTGATTTTTCATTTGGTGTTGTTGGTTTTTGGCCTATCCTTTACGCCAGTTTTGTGGAATAGTTGGTTTTTTATTCTTTGTTTGACCTTCCTAATCCATCCCTGGAGAATCTTTTATAGAACAAGAGATTTTCAATGGTATCACCTTATTTTTCAAATATTTAGTGGATTGGTGACATTTTACCTTTGGTTTGTAGCATTTTTTGCTTTGTCAATCATGTCGGATCCAGCCATTCCCATTAATATAGACTATCACATACAAGATAAGGAAATCATCATTGTTAGAGGTTTTGTGGTCCATAGTACCTATGAACATCATGAATTGATCAATCCCTTTATCATGAAGTCAGAAGTAAAATACAACGAAGATACATTTTAATAACTTAGAAAGCGAGCAAATCTATGTCCCGTGCCCAAGCAACCATTTTAACCAACATCTGTCTGATTGAAGACATTGAAACTAAGCGAGTAGTCATGCAATATCGCTCTCCTGAAAACAATCGCTGGTCTGGCTATGCCTTTCCAGGAGGACATGTTGAGAATGGCGAGGCCTTTGCCGAGTCTGTCATTCGTGAGATTTATGAAGAAACTGGTTTGACCATTCAAAATCCCCAACTGGTCGGCATTAAAAACTGGCCCTTAGATACAGGTGGGCGCTACATCGTTGTTTGTTATAAGGCGACAGAGTTTACTGGAAGTCTCCAATCCTCAGAGGAAGGAGAAGTATCTTGGGTGCAAAAAGACCAGATTCCAAACTTGGAACTGGCCTATGATATGTTGCCTTTGATGGAAATGATGGAAGCACCTGACAAGTCTGAGTTCTTCTATCGCCGCCGTACAGAGGACGGCTGGGAGAAAGAAATTTTTTAGTTGTATGATTACTGGAACGGTGTTAACCTTTAATGATTGGTACTTAAATATAGGATAAGTATGTCGGTGTATTTCAACTGAATACTTCAATATTTCCTATTCTTCTTTTCTATCTTTATCTTTAACAATCTCCACCTTCAATTTTGAAATCGGAGATGTTTTATTTTATGGTATAATCTTAAGATATGAAAGGAAGTAAAAGAAAATGACTGATAAGGTAATTGAACAATATGCAAAACAAGATAATCTTGACATTAGAGTAAAGCTACATAAGAAGTATTCAAAAAATAAATTAGGGTTTAATAATTGGATATTTTCCAACTACCAAATCACTGATGAGGTAAAGGTCCTAGAATTGGGATGTGGTACAGGAGAACTATGGAAAAGTAATAGTGATTCTATTGATAGAATGAAGCAGTTGGTTGTTACAGATTTTTCTGAAGATATGGTAAAAACAACGAAGTCAGTGATTGGAAATAGGAACAATGTCAACTATACAATAATGGATATTCAAAAGATTTCTTTTGAGAATGAAACGTTTGATATTGTTATTGCTAATATGCTTTTACATCATGTAAATGATATTCCTAAAGCTCTCTCCGAGGTGAATAGAATCTTAAAAACAGGAGGCATTTTTTACTGTGCCACATTTGGTGAAAATGGAGTTGTAGATTATTTGGCAAGTTTATTTAAAGATGAGATTAATCAAGATTTGGAAAATAAAACGTTTACTTTACAAAATGGCAAAAGCCAACTGAGTATGTATTTTGACTCTGTCGAAACATTACTCTATGATGATGAGTTACAGGTAACTAGTATAGATGACCTAGTTAAATACATTCAATCCTTTAAAGGAATTTCAGAAATAGGTTCGCTAGAAGAAAAAGTCATTCGTAAAAGATTAGAAATGCATTTTCATAAGGGTATGTTAATCATTCCTAAAGAATATGGTATGTTTATTGCTCGAAAAGAAAATTAAGGGAACGATATTGTAAAAAATTTGGAGAAAATTTTCAATGTAAAATTAAACGGATAGTGTTTAGAGCATGTTACAGCTAATTCTCCATATATAAACCTCAAATTTTTAGATTTGAAGAAGTATGTTGGGTGCAAAAAGACCAGATTCCAAATTTGGAACTGGCCTATGATATGTTGCCTTTGATGGAAATGATGGAAGCACCTGACAAGTCTGAGTTCTTCTATCGCCACCGCACAGAGGACGGCTGGGAGAAAGAAATTTTCTAGTCTTTTACCAAATAACCTAACTGATCCAAGGCCTCCTCGATATAGTGGAGGTCTTGTTGTGTTTCTGCTTCAACAAGGTGGTAATGGATGCCGTCTGTCAATTCAGAAAGGGGTCTAAAGTCTGAATTCTCGACTTGTTCCAGAAAGTGCTGGACATCTCGGCGGCAAGTGAGTTTGAGTAGGGTTTCAATTTCGCCATAAACGGGATGATCGATTAAGATATTTTGAACGCGTCCGCCATTGTCTACAATGGCTAGTAGTTCCTGACCGATTTCTTCCAGTTCATGTTTCACTTTAAAGAGTTTGTGAACGTAGGGGCTGGCATCATTTTCTTTGTAGATATAACCACGATTGGTGGATAGGATAGGAGCCCCATCTGCTCGGAGAATAGCGATGTCCTGTACAATGACCTGACGCGTAACATGAAAGTGTTCAGCCAAGGTTTGACCATTGAGAGCTTTTGGCGCTTCTTTTAATAGTTTGAGAAGAGCTTGTTTGCGATCCTTTGTCATAGTTTTTCCTTTTAGCGACGTTTTCGAAGCACTTTATAGACAGCTAGTGCTAATGTATAGTCTACCATACTATGGACGATTGTGCCAAAACCAACTAGGACAAAGAGAACATAAAACATATTTTCAACATTTGTCCCTGAAGTAGCATAAAAGATGATACAAGCTATTACTTCAGCGATAGCATGAACAACACCCAAAACAAAGTTAAAAATCCAAGATGCCTTTGGTTTATCCAAGGTTTCAGGGAATTTCTTTAAGTACAAAGCCCCCAAAGTACCAAAAACGATGTGAGAGAAGGCACGGAGTACAATAACAGGCGGATAGCCTGCCATCAGAAAACCAAGACTAGAAGCAATAATCACAAAAGCAGCCATCAAAGGCGAAAGAAACATGGCGATAAAGATGGGGATATGACTTCCCAAGGTGTAAGAAGCCGGTGGGATAACGATTTTAAAAGGCATAATGATTGGAATCAAAATCGCTATTGCAGTGAGTAGGGCAGTCATGGTCATAAACTGCGTTTTTTTCCGTATATCCATAAGAACCTCCATTTATCTGTATATACACAAGTATAGTACAATAAATCACTAATCAAGTCAAGAAGCATTATTGATTTTTCAGGAAAATTTGGTTAAAATGTGGTAAAGAATAATAGGACCCGAGGAGAAATTGTGATGATACTTTTTGTTTACCTAATCGTGGTAATCGTGATGATGTCAAAACAGAAAAGTGAAGGGAAAATAGTCTCAGGTTGGACTCGTTTCCTAGTTTACAGTTTATTGGTCCTGTCGCTACTCTCTCTATTAGCAAGTGGCCTGGCTGTTTCACTTTTTAGCCTTCCTTTATTAGGTTTTCTTTTGATGGCAGCAATACTCGAAATTGCTTATTTCGTCAGATTGGTGATTGCATTTGGTTTGGTTTTTCTATCACTAACCCTATACTTGGATAGTCAGAAAAGTCAGCAACCTACCCCTCTTTCGTATCATCTCCTGCGCTTTGGCTTTCACATTCTATTGATGTTTCTCATGTTTTAAATGCTAAACTCCACCTTCAGGATGAAAGTGGAGTTGATTTTTTATTTCTTCAGGGTTTCAAGGCGTGGGACAATTGCTACTGTTAGAACGGCAGAAATGACAAGCTCGGCAATTGAGTTTGTAGAAATAACGGTTGCCAGAAGTTTTTGAATATTGCCGTCGAAGACATTTCCAAAAAGGAAGAAGATTCCCCCAAGGACAAAGACGGTGTTGGTAAGGGAACCGAGAGCACCAGCAAAGATGAGACCCGTTCTGTTTTTTAATAATTTATAAACCAAGTAAGGTGTCAGCCCAATCAAAACGCGAGGGACAATAGCGATAATAGCAGAATAGATATTTCCGTTCGGTACGAATGGTGAGAAGAGGTAGCTGGTTGGAAGGATGGTAATCGTGTTTACCGTTAAGCTCAATAGTCCCATAAGAAAACCAAGTGTAACCCCAACCCGAGGTCCATAGATGATACTAGCAATAATGACTGGAATATGAACGATAGTTGGTTTGATTGGAAATGGGAAGAGATTAAAGAGGAGAGAACTCAAAAAGTGGATAACGAGCATAACTGCAAAAAAGATAGCAATTGGAGCAATGTTAGAGCGTTTGTTCATTGAGGGTTTCCTTTATTCTTTCTAAAATAGTATTCAGGTCAGCTAGGGCGCCTTTGCCGTGATCGCCACAGGCTAGTAGAGATTCTTTTGGAGAGATGATCTGATAACCATAGGTCTCTAATGTTTTTAGATTAGCCTGGGTTGCCGGATGGTCATACATCTTTGTATTCATGGCTGGCGCGACTAACTTTTTGACGTGTTCTGGCAGGGCAAGTGCTGTACTTGTCACCATGTTGTCCGCAAATCCATGGGCTAACTTTGCGATGGTATTAGCAGTAGCTGGGGCTACAATAAAAAGGTCAGTTCTTTTGCCTAGTTCGATATGATTGACTTGATCAGGAGCTGGTTCCTTCATGACATAAAGGTGGACAGGATTTTGAGAGAGGACCTGTAGTGTCAACGGTTGGATAAACTCTCTCGCCGCCTCAGTCATTAAGACAGTGACCTCATGGCCTTGTTTTTTCAAAGAACTGACTAGGTCAGCGGCTTTATAGGAGGCAATGGAACCTGTCACTGCGATGAGAATATTTGCCATGGCTTTCCTTTCTATGAATCGTATGCTTGAATTTTTTCAAGGAGGAGGTTTGCTATTTCCTCTTTGGTTTGAACGGTTTGGAGTTGCTCTTTCTCAACAAAGATTGCGCGATGCTGGTTTGCTGAAATTTGAGTCAGGTCATTTGCAATGATTAAGTCTGCTTGGTTCTTGATAAGACTCTGTCTAGCAATTTCTATGAGATAATCTTCAGAGACATCAACCAGCAATTTAAACCCAATCAGATGAATGGCAGGATTCCATTCTTTGACCAGAGAGATGATTTTGGGTGTTTTTTTCAGGAATAAGACCTGAACCTCATCAGTTGAAGAAATCTTAGTCTGATGATTCTGCTTGTTTAAGAATTCTTCTAAATTGGAGCTAGCCTGTACCTCCTCAAACCCCGTCATATAAACAGGAGTGTAGTCAGACACAGCCATTGAGTGGATTAAGACCTGATATTCCTTAACAAGTTCTTGCATCACAACTAGAAGGTCGTTGGTATTATCAATTTCTCGAATGCTTAGGTTGGGATGAGCTTCTGACTTCAGAGCTCGTTTTGTCGTTATTAAACAAACTTCATGCCCCGCAGCAAGCAGAGTTTCTGTGATGATTTTCCCCAAGCGACCTGTAGAATGGTTAGTAATAGAGCGGACACTATCAATAGCTTCACTGGTACCGCCCGATGTGACTAAAATTTTCATAGGACTATTGTACACAAAAATAAACAGTAAGTAAAATGAAAGTGATAAAATTTTGCTAAAACAAAGCTACACTATAGTTTATAACTATAAAGCCATATAAAATTTTTAAAAGAGCCCTAAAAATCTTGAAATTCAGAAAATTTACGAACGTTTAGAGAGTTTATGGATGTTAAAAATCTTGTTTTGTGTTATAATGAATTATCACATTAGAGGTTAGAGGAGTTTTGAATGAAAACAGATATTGAAATCGCACAGAGTATTGAGTTGAAGCCAATCGTTGATGTTGTTGAGAAACTTGGTATTTCTTACGACGATTTGGAATTGTACGGGAAGTATAAGGCTAAACTCAGCTTTGACAAAATTCGTGCAGTTGAGAGCAATCCAGTTGGTAAATTGATCTTGGTTACTGCCATCAATCCAACACCAGCAGGTGAAGGAAAATCAACTATTACTATTGGTCTTGCGGATGCCTTGAACAAGATTGGCAAGAAAACCATGATTGCTATCCGCGAACCATCTCTTGGTCCAGTCATGGGGATTAAGGGTGGTGCAGCTGGTGGTGGTTACGCCCAAGTACTTCCAATGGAGGACATCAACCTCCACTTTACGGGGGATATGCATGCCATTACAACAGCCAACAATGCTCTTTCAGCCTTGATTGACAATCACTTGCACCAAGGAAATGAGCTGGGAATCGACCAACGTCGTATTCTCTGGAAACGTGTAGTGGACTTGAACGACCGCGCCCTTCGTCATGTAACCGTTGGACTTGGTGGTCCTCTAAACGGTATTCCTCGTGAGGATGGTTTTGATATTACAGTTGCTTCAGAAATCATGGCCATTCTTTGCTTGGCAACGGACATCGAGGACTTGAAACGTCGTTTGGCGAATATCGTTATTGGCTATCGCTATGACCGTACACCAGTTACTGTTGGTGATTTACAGGTTGAGGGAGCATTAGCATTGATTTTGAAAGATGCTATCAAACCGAACTTGGTTCAGACAATTTACGGTACACCTGCCTTTGTACACGGTGGTCCATTTGCCAATATCGCTCATGGATGTAACTCTGTTTTGGCAACAAGCACAGCCCTTCGCTTGGCTGATTATACTGTTACTGAAGCTGGTTTTGGTGCGGACCTTGGTGCTGAGAAATTCCTTGACATTAAGACACCAAACTTGCCAACATCTCCAGATGCAGTTGTCATCGTTGCAACCCTTCGTGCCCTTAAGATGAATGGTGGTGTAGCTAAGGACGCTTTGACAGAGGAAAATGTAGAAGCAGTTCGTGCAGGTTTTGCTAACTTGAAACGTCACGTTGAAAATATTCGTAAGTTTGGTATTCCAGCAGTTGTTGCGATTAACGAATTTGTCACTGATACAGAAGCTGAAATTGCAGCCTTGAAAGAACTTTGTGCTTCTATTGATGTGCCAGTTGAACTAGCAAGTGTCTGGGCTGATGGGGCAGAAGGTGGTGTAGCACTTGCCGAAACGCTTGTCAAGACTATCTCTGAAAATCCAGCAAACTATACTCGTCTTTATAACAATGACCTTTCTGTCCAAGAAAAGATTGAAAAAATTGTCACTGAAATCTACCGTGGTAGCAAAGTGAACTTTGAGAAGAAAGCCCAAACGCAAATCGCTCAAATCGTTCAAAACGGATGGGACAAATTGCCAATCTGTATGGCGAAAACTCAGTACAGTTTCTCTGACAATCCAAATGCACTTGGAGCACCAGAAAACTTTGAAATTACCATCCGTGAATTGGTACCAAAATTAGGTGCGGGCTTCATCGTTGCCCTAACTGGTGATGTCATGACCATGCCAGGACTTCCAAAACGTCCAGCCGCTCTTAATATGGATGTTGAAACCGACGGAACAGTTTTAGGCTTGTTCTAGTATATTGCAATTGATTTCAAATGAGTTTGGAAATAATATCCAATCTCATTTTTTTATCTAGATTTAAGGAGTTGTCTTCAGCTGATGATAGAGTTACTTTCTAGACGCAATCAGTCTAGCTAAAGATATTTTCTCTAATTTCTGATATAATAGAAACATTGACTTCAAGAGTAAGGAAGAGAAAATGAACGCATTATTGAATGGAATGAATGACCGTCAAGCCGAGGCGGTGCAAACAACAGAAGGTCCATTATTGATCATGGCGGGGGCTGGTTCTGGGAAGACCCGAGTTTTGACCCACCGTATTGCTTATTTGATTGATGAAAAGATGGTCAATCCTTGGAATATCTTGGCCATTACCTTTACCAATAAGGCGGCGCGTGAGATGAAGGAGCGTGCCTATGGCCTCAATCCAGCAACTCAGGACTGCCTAATTGCGACCTTTCACTCCATGTGTGTTCGCATCCTGCGTCGCGATGCGGATCATATTGGCTACAATCGGAACTTCACTATTGTAGATCCAGGAGAGCAACGAACTCTCATGAAGCGCATTCTCAAGCAATTAAACTTGGATCCGAAAAAATGGAATGAACGGACTATTTTGGGAACCATTTCCAATGCTAAGAATGACCTAATTGATGATGTGGCTTATGCTGCTCAAGCTGCTGATATGTATACGCAAATCGTGGCCCAGTGTTATACGGCCTATCAAAAGGAGCTTCGTCAGTCTGAGTCCGTTGACTTTGATGATTTGATTATGCTGACCCTGCGTCTCTTTGATCAGAATCCTGATGTCTTGACCTACTATCAGCAGAAGTTCCAATATATCCACGTTGATGAGTACCAAGATACCAACCATGCCCAGTACCAACTGGTCAAACTCTTGGCTTCACGCTTTAAAAACATCTGCGTAGTCGGTGATGCGGACCAGTCCATCTATGGTTGGCGTGGGGCTGATATGCAGAATATCTTGGATTTTGAGAAAGATTATCCTAAAGCCAAGGTCGTTTTGTTAGAGGAGAATTATCGTTCAACCAAAACCATTCTCCAAGCTGCCAATGATGTTATTAAAAATAATAAAAATCGTCGACCTAAGAATCTCTGGACCCAGAATGCTGATGGGGAGAAGATTATTTACTATCGTGCAAATGACGAACAAGATGAGGCTGTTTTTGTAGCCAAAACCATCGATGAACTTGGTCGTAGTCAAAACTTCCTCCACAAGGATTTTGCAGTTCTTTATCGGACTAACGCCCAGTCTCGTACTATTGAAGAGGCCCTCCTAAAGTCCAATATTCCTTATACTATGGTCGGCGGGACTAAGTTCTACAGCCGTAAGGAAATCCGTGATATTATTGCTTATCTGAATCTTATTGCCAATTTAAGTGACAATATCAGTTTTGAGCGTATTATCAACGAGCCTAAGCGCGGAATTGGTCCAGGAACGGTTGAGAAAATCCGTGATTTTGCGAATATGCAAGAGATGTCTATGCTGGATGCTTCAGCCAATATTATGTTGTCTGGCATCAAAGGAAAAGCAGCCCAGTCTATCTGGGATTTTGCCAATATGATTCTGGATTTGCGGGAGCAATTGGACCAATTAAGCATTACTGAATTGGTTGAGGCAGTTTTAGATAAAACAGGTTATGTCGAGATTCTTAATACCCAAGCAACCTTGGAAAGCAAGGCTCGGGTTGAGAATATCGAAGAGTTCCTATCTGTTACTAAGAATTTTGACGATAATCCTGATAGTCAAGAAGAGGAAACAGGTTTAGATAAACTTAGTCGTTTCTTGAATGACTTGGCTTTGATTGCTGATACGGATTCAGGCAGTCAGGAGACATCAGAAGTGACCTTGATGACCTTGCACGCAGCTAAGGGACTTGAGTTCCCAGTTGTCTTTATCATTGGGATGGAGGAAAATGTCTTTCCGCTTAGCCGCGCAGCTGAAGATCCTGATGAACTGGAAGAAGAACGCCGTTTGGCCTATGTCGGTATCACACGCGCAGAAAAGATCCTTTATCTGACCAATGCCAACTCTCGCTTGCTTTTTGGGCGTACCAACTACAATCGTCCAACTCGTTTTATCAATGAAATTAGTTCGGACTTGCTTGAGTATCAAGGTTTGGCCCGTCCAGCGAATACTAGCTTTAAAGCCTCTTATAGCGGTGGTGGGATTACTTTCGGTCAAGGTATGAGCTTAGCTCAGGCCCTTCAAGAACGGAAACGCAATGCCGCACCAAGCTCTATCCAGTCAAGTGGTCTTCCATTTGGACAGTTTGCAGGAGGAAATAAAAAAGATTCGACTGATACAAGTTGGTCTATTGGGGATATTGCTCTCCACAAGAAGTGGGGAGAGGGAACGGTCCTTGAAGTTTCAGGTAGCGGTGCTACGCAGGAACTGAAAATTAATTTCCCAGAAGTGGGTCTGAAAAAACTTCTAGCCAGCGTAGCTCCAATTAAGAAAAAAATCTAATTTTTCATCCTTCTCACGAATAATAAAGTGAGGAGGATTTTTATGTACAGTATCTCATTCCAAGAAGATTCACTCTTGCCTAGAGAAAGAGTAGTTAAAGAGGGAGTAGAGGCTCTAAGCAATCAAGAATTGCTAGCTATTCTGCTCAGAACGGGAACGCGTCAGGCTAATGTCTTTGAAATTGCCCAAAAAGTCTTGAATAGTCTTAATAGTCTAACCGATTTGAAAAAAATGACCCTGCAGGAATTGCAGAGTCTGTCTGGTATAGGGCGAATAAAAGCCATTGAATTACAAGCGGTGATTGAACTAGGGCATCGTATTCACAAACACGAAGCCCTTGAGATGGAAAGTATTCTCAGTAGTCAAAAGCTAGCCAAGAAAATGCAACAGGAACTTGGCGATAAAAAACAAGAGCACCTAGTGGCGCTCTATCTCAATACTCAAAATCAAATCATTCATCAGCAAACCATTTTTATCGGATCTGCGACACGCAGCATTGCTGAACCACGGGAAATCCTTCACTATGCTTTGAAGCATATGGCTATCTCAGTGATTCTCGTTCACAATCATCCATCTGGTGCAGTATCTCCTAGTCGAAACGACGACCATGTCACTAAACTAGTCAAGGAAGCCTGCGAACTGATGGGAATTGTTTTCTTGGACCATCTGATTGTCTCGCACTCGGATTACTTTAGTTACCGTGAAAAGACGGATCTGATTTAGAGTTCATTAACAACATAGTCAAACAGCGTTTTATCTTTGGGGCGGTTTTCAAAGAGAAATTCAGGATGCCATTGAACACCAAGATAAGGAAAGCCGTCCGTAGTTGTCACAGCCTCAATGATTCCATCTTTAGGATCATGTGCTACAACCTTAAGATTTGAGGCTAGATCTTTAATGCTCTGGTGGTGGAAGGAGTTGATATGAGAGATTTCTCCATAGATCTCTCGGAGAATGGTATCAGGTTCCGTTACGAGACGTTGTGTCGTGTATTCGGCTGAACAGTCCTGCCAATGATCCTCGATATCTTGGTGAAGCGTGCCTCCCATGGCGACATTGAAAAGTTGAGTACCCCGACAAACAGAGAAAATTGGTTTCTTTTGCTTAATCGCTTCTTTGATAAGTGCTAGTTCAAAAATATCTCTTTGAAGGTGGTAGTCATCACTATCAATAGCCTTTGGTTCACCATAGTATTTTGGATCAACATTTTGCCCACCCGTTAGGATGAGCTTATCAATGATACTGATGTAATAGGCAGCCATTTCTTGATCACCAATCGGTAGGATGATTGGAATTCCGCCAGCGTCCTTGACTCCTTCAACAAAGCCCTTTGCTGCATAGCTCATCATGATGTCATCATCTGGATGAGCTTTTTCATTTCCTGTAATCCCAATAACTGGTTTTTTCATAAATGCTTTCGCTTTCTAATCCTCTTTACGCATAAAATAGAGGAGGGTTTGGAGTTCGCTTGTCAAATCGACATACTGAACGACCACATCTTTTGGTAGTTGAAGGTGAACAGGGGAAAAACTGAGAATACCTTTTATACCAGCATCAACCAAAAGATTGGCAACTTCTTGTGATTTAACACTTGGAACTGTTAGGATAGCAGTTTTGACATCTGCTTCTTTGATTTTTTCTTTAATCTGAGAGATACCATAGATTGGAATTCCATCAGGTGTCTGGCTTCCAACTTCTGGATGATCATCTAGGTCAAAGGCCATGATAATTTTCATCTTGTTACGCTCATGGAAGCGGTAGTGGAGAAGGGCATGGCCCATATTTCCAATCCCAACCAGCATAACATTTGTAATTGAGTTATCATTAAGGAGATCAGCAAAAAAATTCATCAATTTTTTGACATCGTAACCAAAACCACGACGACCTAGTTCACCAAAATAGGAAAAATCACGACGAACGGTCGCAGAGTCGATACCGATAGCCTCTGCAATTTGCTTGGAATTGGCACGTTCGATTTTTTCTGCATGAAATCTCTTGAAAATTCGATAGTAAAGAGAGAGTCTTTTTGCTGTTGCTTTTGGAATAGCAGACTGTTTATCTTTCACAAAATCACAACCTTTCTATTCTTCTATTTTATAGAAACATTGTGAAAAAATCAACAAAAACAAGAAAAAACTAAGAAATTTCTTAGTTTTTATCTGAAAAATGAGCTTGTGATAGAAAACGGTAGAGATCGCCAACCAATCCTTGATAAATCACCTTATCATTCAGCGTTAAGGAGCTGATTAAGAGAGTATCAGGTAGGGTCACACAGCCAGATAGAGATAACATGAGCTCTTCGTAATCCTTGTATTCAAGTGTACGTTCTACGTCATAGTTATCTTGATAGGTAAGTCGATACATAGTCAATTATCTTTCTTCTTTAGTGAAGATACCGCGTTCTACTAAACTGTCCATGAGGAAGTAGAATTTTTCCTGATGAATGTGGTGGTCTTCTGATTTAAAGATATTCACCAAACGAAGGCCAGACTTGTCAGTGATGTTGAGTTTAGCACCTGTAAGGTCTTTGTTGATGATGATTTTTAGCTTGAAGCCTTCACCGCTGTTGGGTACTTTCTCAAGCAAACGAGTCAGTTCGAAGTTTCCAACTTTTGTTTCAAAGAAAGTATTGTCTTTCAGTGTGAACTTTTTGACAGTTGGGCTAAGTGTGTAGTCGTAGCGGCAGTTTTGTAGTTTAATGGTTTTTTCGAATGCCATTAGATTAATCTCCAATAATATTTTTTAAGGTTTGTGCGAGTTGTTTCAGTTCTTCTTCGGTGTTAAGAGGAGAGAGACTGATACGGACAGATTCTTTCAAACGATGAGAATCTGGTCCATAAAATGCTTCAAGCACATGACTGGTTTGCACAATACCAGCAGTACAAGCTGAACCAGTAGAAATTGAAATTCCTTCAAGATCTAACCGTAGTAAGAGCAAATCATTTTTTTGACCAGGAAAGCCAATATTGACAACATAAGGTAGTTGGTCTTGACTTTCATTGAGATAGTAGTCTAAATCGGAAATCTCTTTTAGAAAAACAGATTTAAGTGCGCTTAGTTTTTGGTAATGCTCAACTTGGTCATTCAAATCCTCTTTGAGAGCAGCGACCATACCTACAATGGCAGCGAGGTTTTCTGTTCCAGCCCGTTTCTTTTGTTCTTGGTCTCCACCGTGAAGGTAGGAATCAAAGTCCGCGGAAGAAGCATAAAGAAAGCCGACACCTTTTGGTCCATGGAATTTGTGTGCAGAAGCACTGAGGAAATCAATTCCTAATTCCTTGGGATGAATAGGAATTTTCCCGATAGCTTGAACAGCATCTACATGATAAGCAGCAGGATGCTCTTTTAAAATACGTCCAATCTCAGCGATAGGTAAGAGGCTACCTGTTTCATTATTAGCATACATGGTGGAAACGAGAATGGTATCGTCACGTAAGGCTTCTTGAATTTGCTGGGCAGTAATTTCTTGATTTACTGGTTGGATGATGGTCGCTTCAAAACCAAAATGTTGAACCAGATAATCAATAGTCTCAAGTACAGAATGGTGTTCAATAGCTGTCGTGATGATATGTTTTCCATTTTCTTGATGACGGAGACAATAGCCGATAATGGCTGTATTGTTACTTTCTGTACCGCCAGACGTGAAAAAGATATGTTGAGGTTTGGTTCCTAGTAAGAGGGCTAAGTCCTGACGAGCTTCTCGCAAGAGTTTGCCAGCCTGCCGACCATGACTATGAATACTAGAAGGATTACCATGAGTTTCTTGCATGACCTTGGTCATTTCAGAAATAGCTACTGCTGACATAGGAGTCGTAGCAGCATTGTCCAAATAAATCAAAGAATCACCTTATTTCTTTTTGTTGTAAGCAAAGAGTGGGCTGACTGGTTTTCTTTCATGGATGCGGACGATAGCATCACCAATTAATTCGCTAGCAGTAATGTAACATACATTTTCTGGAGTTCTTTCTTTGGTTGCTACGGAGTCTGTTACGAGGATTTCTTTGATGTTTGTAGCGTCAAGAAGATCTGCTGCACCTTCAACAAATAAACCGTGACTGGATACTGCATAAATCTCAGTTGCGCCTTCACGTTCAACGATTTTGGCTGCTTCAGAGAAAGTACGACCAGTATTTAGGATGTCGTCAATCAAGATAGCCTTTTTGCCTTCAACATCCCCAATGATATAGCCTTCGTTACGATCAGAATCATCTTGGGCGTAGTCAATGATAGCGATAGGAGCATCAAGGTATTCAGCCAAACTACGTGCACGTTTAACACCAGAGTTCTTTGGACTGACAACAACAACATCAGAGCCAAGAAGTCCTTTATCACAGTAGTGCTTAGCAAATAGAGGAACAGTATAAAGATTGTCTACAGGAATATCAAAGAAACCTTGGACCTGAACAGCATGGAGGTCAAGCGTTAGAACACGGCTTACACCAGCTTTGACAAGCATATTGGCAACTAGTTTTGCAGTGAGGGGTTCGCGAGAAGAAGCGATACGATCCTGACGCGCATAACCAAAGTAAGGAAGGACAACGTTGATACTATGAGCACTTGCACGTACACAAGCATCAACCATGATCAACAACTCCATCAAGTGGTTGCTAACGGGGTAGCTGGTTGACTGGATGATGTAGACATCGTAGCCACGGACACTTTCTTCAATGTTGACCTGGATTTCGCCGTCAGAAAATTGACGAGAGGATAATTTCCCGAGAGGTACACCAACTGTATCCGCAATCTTTTGAGCGATTTCATGGTTAGAGTTTAGGGTGAAAAGTTTCATGTTGTTTCTATCTGACATTATAGACCGTCCTCTGTAAACTTTGTGAATCTTCTTTGAGAAAGTTTTGTTTTTCAAAGCCAGATTCTTTTATTTTTATCTTTTCTATTTTACCAAAAAAAGGAGATTATTTCAGCTTTTTTTCATGCTTTTAATAAAACGAATTAATTTTGAAGGAGCTTTCTGATAAGTTATCTGATTTTCATTTAAAAATCTCTGAAAATCTTCTTTCCCTTTTTCATGGTCGGTGACTTCAAGCTCGAGTTCATAGTCCGTCTGGTCAAAGTATCGACTTTCATCTAAGGCCATTAAGCCAATTTCAGTTTTCATTTCATAACGAAGGGTGGAAAGGCAGCCTAGAACAAACCAGTCATGGCTTTCGATGCCAATCTTAGCGAGCTTCTCTAGAACGAGACCCTGAGGTAGTTTTTGTTTTTCTAGGTACGATTCAGCTTCTGGAAGAGTTAGTTTCTGGTTGTATTCCATATTTCCTACAGTTTGAGGTACTTTTAAGGTCAATTCCGCCCAATCTGAAAAGGTGCGAATGCGCATGGCAACCTTCTTTTCACGCAATTGGAAATCTGGTGTGTCAATGTAGTAGTTTTTCTGAAGAACGGGTTGGATATGGGAAAACTGTTTTTTTAGATGCTCATAGTCCTCTTTTTTCAGAAGTGTTTTCAATTCTATTTCTAAATGTTTCATTTTTTCAACCTTTTCTATATCTTTGAAAGCGATTTATGGTATAATGGACAATGTATTTATTGTATACGAATGTACTGAAAAAATCAAAGATTTTCGACAGAGCAATCAAACATTTTAAGGGAGAAAGTATGACCATAGAATGGGAAGAATTTTTAGATCCTTACATTCAGGCTGTTGGTGAATTGAAGATTAAACTTCGGGGAATTCGCAAACAGTATCGTAAGCAAAACAAGCATTCTCCGATTGAGTTTGTAACGGGTCGTGTAAAACCGATTGAAAGTATCAAAGAAAAGATGGCTCGTCGAGGAATTACTTATGCAACTTTAGAAAATGACTTGCAAGATATTGCTGGTTTACGTGTCATGGTCCAGTTTGTTGATGACGTCAAAGAAGTAGTTGAGATTCTACGTAAACGCCAAGATATGAGAGTCGTTCAGGAACGAGATTATATCACTCATCGTAAGGCTTCAGGTTATCGTTCTTATCACGTGGTTGTCGAATACACGGTTGATACGATTAACGGAGCGAAGACGATTTTGGCGGAGATTCAAATACGGACTTTAGCCATGAATTTCTGGGCTACGATTGAACACTCGCTCAATTATAAATATCAGGGCGATTTTCCAGAAGAAATCAGGAAAAGACTGGAAATCACAGCGAAAATAGCCTATCAACTGGATGAAGAAATGGGTAAGATTCGTGATGATATCCAGGAAGCGCAGGCTCTCTTTGATCCATTGAGCAGAAAACTAAACGATGGTGTAGGAAATAGTGACGATACAGATGAAGAATACAGGTAAACGAGTTGACCTCATAGCAAATAGAAAACCACAGAGTCAGAAGGTTTTGCATGAGCTAAGGGAAAAACTAAAGAAACAACATTTTATACTGAACGATACCAATCCCGATATCGTCATTTCCATTGGTGGTGACGGGATGCTTTTGTCTGCCTTTCACAAGTATGAGAATCAGTTAGACAAGGTTCGATTTGTAGGTGTTCATACAGGGCATTTGGGATTTTACACAGATTATCGTGATTTTGAGCTGGATCAATTGGTGACCAATCTTTTACTAGATACTGGAGCCAAAGTTTCTTATCCAGTCTTGAATGTTAAGGTAACGCTTGAAAATGGAGAGGTGAAAATCTTCCGTGCTTTAAATGAAGCGAGTATCCGTCGATCAGACCGCACCATGGTTGCAGATATCATCATTAACCATGTTCCGTTTGAGAGATTTCGTGGAGATGGAGTGACTGTTTCAACGCCGACGGGAAGTACCGCCTACAACAAATCCTTGGGTGGAGCTGTCTTACATCCTACCATTGAAGCTTTGCAGTTGACGGAAATAGCAAGCCTTAATAATAGAGTCTATCGCACTTTGGGATCATCGATCATTATTCCCAAAAAAGATAAGATTGAACTTTTGCCGACACGCAATGATTACCATACGATATCAGTCGATAACAGCGTCTATTCATTCCGTAATATCGAACGGATAGAGTATCAAATCGACCATCACAAGATTCACTTCGTAGCGACTCCAAGCCACACTAGTTTCTGGAATCGTGTCAAAGATGCCTTCATCGGCGAGGTGGATGAATGAGGTTCGAATTTACCGCAGATGAGCACGTCAAAGTCAAAACTTTCCTCAAGAAACATGAGGTTTCCAAGGGACTTTTGGCTAAGATTAAGTTTCGAGGCGGGGCTATTCTGGTTAATGGCCAAGCTCAAAATGCGACTTATCTCTTAGATATTGGAGATAGAGTAACTATTGACATTCCTGCAGAGGAAGGGTTTGAGAGCCTTGAAGCTATTGATCGACCACTCGATATTTTATATGAGGATGACCATTTTCTGGTTTTGAATAAGCCTTATGGAGTAGCTTCCATCCCCAGTGTTAATCATTCCAATACCATTGCTAATTTTATTAAGGGCTACTATGTCAAACAAGAATATGAAAACCAGCAAGTTCACATCGTGACTAGGCTTGATAGAGATACATCTGGTTTGATGCTTTTTGCCAAGCACGGCTACGCTCATGCACGTTTAGACAAGCAACTGCAACGAAAGTCTATCGAAAAACGTTACTTTGCTTTAGTTAAAGGAGCTGGTGTCTTGGAGCCTGAAGGGGAGATTATCGCCCCGATTGCGCGTGATGAAGATTCCATTATCACGAGACGGGTTGCCAAAGGTGGGAAGTACGCCCATACGTCTTACAAAGTTGTAGTGTCTTATAGAAATATTCACCTAGTCGATATTCGCCTGCATACTGGACGAACTCATCAGATCCGAGTGCATTTTTCTCACATCGGTTTTCCTCTTTTAGGAGACGATCTCTATGGAGGAAGCTTAGACGATGGGATTCAGCGTCAGGCCTTGCATTGCCATTATTTATCTTTTTATCATCCCTTTCTAGAGCAAGATTTGCAACTAGAAAGCCCCTTACCGGATGATTTCAGCAATCTTATTACTCAGTTATCAACTAATACTCTTTAAAACTTATTTGGAGTATAATTTATTTTCTTAAAGGAGAAAACTCATGGAAGTTTTTGAAAGTCTCAAAGCCAACCTGGTTGGCAAAAATGCTCGTATCGTTCTCCCTGAAGGGGAAGAGCCACGTATTCTTCAAGCAACAAAACGCTTGGTAAAAGAAACAGAAGTAATTCCTGTTTTGCTCGGAAACCCTGAAAAAATTAAAATTTATCTTGAAATCGAAGGGATCATAGATGGTTATGAAGTGATTGATCCCCAACATTATCCTCAATTTGAAGAAATGGTTGCTGCCTTGGTAGAGCGTCGTAAGGGCAAAATGACTGAAGAAGAAGCGCGCAAAGTTTTGGTTGATGATGTCAACTACTTTGGTGTGATGCTAGTCTACTTGGGCTTGGTTGACGGTATGGTATCTGGTGCAATTCACTCAACTGCTTCAACAGTTCGCCCAGCCCTACAAATCATTAAAACTCGTCCAAACGTAACTCGTACTTCAGGTGCTTTCCTCATGGTTCGTGGTACGGAACGTTACCTATTTGGAGACTGTGCCATTAACATCAATCCAGATGCAGAAGCTTTGGCTGAAATTGCGATCAATTCAGCAATCACAGCTAAAATGTTTGGTATTGAACCTAAAATTGCTATGCTAAGTTATTCTACTAAAGGTTCAGGCTTTGGTGAAAGTGTTGATAAGGTAGTGGAAGCTACTAAAATTGCTCACGACTTGCGTCCTGACCTTGAGATTGATGGTGAATTGCAATTTGACGCTGCCTTTGTTCCTGAAACTGCAGCTCTTAAAGCTCCAGGAAGTAATGTAGCTGGTCAAGCAAATGTCTTTGTCTTCCCAGGTATCGAAGCCGGAAATATTGGGTATAAGATGGCAGAACGTCTCGGTGGTTTTGCGGCTGTAGGACCTGTTTTGCAAGGTTTGAACAAACCTGTTAACGACCTTTCTCGTGGATGTAATGCAGATGATGTGTACAAGTTGACCCTTATCACAGCAGCTCAAGCAGTTCATCAATAAGATTTAGTCCTCTTTCCCATGGGAAGAGGCTTTTTAGTACTGAGAAAAGGACAGTTAGAAGCTTCTATGTTATACTAGATATATGTTAGATTTGAAAGAATACGGTATCGTCATGTGGCCGGAGGAGAATATTATTTCTTTTCGTGAAAAACTCCTCAACTGGTATGATGAAAACAAGCGAGATTTGCCTTGGCGGAGAAGTAAAAATCCTTATCACATCTGGGTATCTGAAATCATGCTTCAGCAGACCAGAGTGGATACAGTTATTCCATACTACGAACGATTCTTGGACTGGTTTCCAACTGTTGAAAGTCTGGCGAATGCCCCTGAAGAGCGTCTGCTTAAGGCTTGGGAAGGTTTGGGTTATTATTCTCGAGTGCGCAATATGCAGGCTGCAGCTCAGCAGATTATGACTGACTTTGGGGGGCAATTTCCAAATACCTATGAAGGAATATCTTGCCTGAAAGGGATTGGCCCTTACACTGCGGGAGCTATTTCCAGTATCGCTTTTAATTTGCCTGAGCCAGCGGTTGATGGCAATGTCATGCGGGTTTTGGCACGCTTGTTTGAGGTTAATCATGATATCGGAGTTCCCAGCAATCGCAAAATTTTTCAGGCAATGATGGAAATCTTGATTGACCCGAAACGACCAGGTGACTTTAACCAAGCTCTGATGGATTTAGGTTCTGATATAGAATCTCCGGTTAACCCTCGACCAGAAGAAAGCCCTGTTAAGGACTTTAGCGCAGCCTATCAGAACGGAACTATGGATGTATATCCGATTAAAGAACCCAGGAAAAAACCTCTCCCAATTTATCTCAAGGCTTTAGTTGTACGCAATGACCGTGGTCAATATCTACTTGAGAAAAATGAAAGCGAGAAACTACTAGCCGGTTTTTGGCACTTCCCCTTGATCGAAGTTGATGATTTCTCAAGTGATGACGATCAGCTAGATCTCTTTTCACAAGTCAAAGAGGAAAGCAGAGCATTTGGACCAAGCCCTCAAGAAAACTTTGAGCAGGATTATGATTTAGAAGTGAATTGGTCCCAGCAAGTATTTGACCAGGTCAAGCATGTATTTAGTCATCGGAAATGGCATATTCAAATCCTAGCTGGTCAAGTGTTGGAAACAAAACAGTTTTCGGACAGAGAAATTCGCTGGGTTTCTCCTCAGGAGTTTTCTGATTATCCACTTGCGAAGCCTCAACAAAAAATTTGGCAGGCTTATAAAACAAGTTTTGAAGATGAAGGCTTACAGTAGCCATTTGTGCCTTCTTTACATTTTTTTGTTATAATAGATAAAGAAAAGGTGATAAAATGAAAAAAATATTAATTGTAGATGATGAGAAACCAATCTCAGATATTATTAAGTTTAATATGGCCAAGGAAGGTTATGAAGTTGTTACAGCTTTCAATGGTCGTGAGGCAATCGAGCTATTTGAAGCTGAGCAACCGGATATTATTATCCTCGACTTGATGCTACCTGAAATTGATGGTTTAGAAGTTGCTAAAGCTATTCGTAAGACTAGTAGCGTGCCGATAATCATGCTATCAGCTAAGGATAGCGAATTTGACAAGGTTATTGGTTTAGAGTTAGGTGCAGATGATTATGTTACAAAACCTTTCTCAAACCGTGAGTTGCAGGCTCGTGTTAAGGCCCTGCTTCGTCGTACAGACCTAGTTTCTGTGGATAGCCAAGAGTCTGATGAGAAGAAGACGCAGCCTTTACAAATTGGTGATTTGGAAATCGTTCCAGATGCTTACGTGGCGAAGAAATATGGTGAGGAATTAGATTTAACCCACCGTGAGTTTGAACTCTTGTATCACTTGGCATCTCATATTGGACAAGTGATTACACGTGAACACTTGCTTGAGACTGTATGGGGTTATGACTATTTTGGTGATGTTCGTACTGTGGACGTGACCATTAGACGCTTGCGTGAGAAAATAGAAGATACTCCAAGTCGTCCAGAGTACATTCTCACACGTCGTGGTGTTGGATACTATATGAGAAATAATGATTGAAGATATTAGACAAACTATTCTGACCAGCGATTTTATCTTTATCTTGATTTTACTGGGCTTTATCCTGGTGGTGACCTTGCTGTTACTGGAAAATCGTCGGGATAATATCCGTCTGAAGGAGATAAATCAAAAGGTTAAGGACTTGATTGCAGGTGATTATTCTCAAGTTTTGGACTTGCAAGGAAGTACAGAAATCACCAATATCACCAATAATCTGAACGATTTGTCAGAAGTTATTCGTTTGACCCAAGAAAATCTGGAACAAGAGAGTAAACGATTGAACAGTATTCTTTCTTACATGACAGATGGCGTTCTTGCGACCAATCGTCGTGGCCAGATTACTATGATCAACGATATGGCCAAGAAACAGCTCGGTGTGCAGAAAGAAGATGTTCTGAATAAAAGCATCCTTGAATTGCTTAAGATAGAAGATGAGTATGAGTTGCGTGATCTAATTACACAGATTCCTGAGTTGACGATTGACTCCCAGGATGTGAATGGGGAATACCTGAGCCTTCGTGTACGTTTTGCTCTGGTTCGTCGTGAGTCAGGTTTCATCTCTGGTTTGGTTGCCGTTTTACATGATACGACCGAGCAGGAGAAGGAAGAGCGTGAGCGAAGACTCTTTGTTTCGAACGTGAGTCACGAGTTGCGAACTCCTTTGACCAGTGTTAAATCTTATCTTGAAGCCTTGGACGAGGGAGCTCTGTATGATCCTGTTGCTCCTGATTTTATCAAGGTTTCACTCGATGAAACCAACCGTATGATGCGGATGGTGACAGATCTCTTGCATCTCTCTCGTATTGATAATGCGACTACTCAGTTGGATGTGGAGTTGATTAATTTTACGGCCTTCATCACCTTTATCCTTAATCGTTTTGACAAGATGAGAGCACAGGATCAAGAGAAAAAATATGAACTGGTTCGAGATTACCCAATCAATTCAGTTTGGATCGAGATTGATACCGATAAGATGACTCAGGTGATAGATAATATTCTTAACAATGCCATCAAGTACTCGCCAGATGGTGGGAAGATCACTGTCAGCATGAAAACTACTGATGACCAGATGATTTTATCCATCAAAGACCAAGGTCTAGGTATTCCAAAGCAAGATTTGCCAAAAATTTTTGACCGTTTCTACCGTGTGGATCGTGCAAGAAGCCGGGCTCAAGGTGGAACTGGTCTAGGTCTGGCGATCGCAAAAGAAATCATCAAACAACACAATGGTTTTATATGGGCCAAAAGTGAATACGGTAAGGGATCGACCTTTACCATAGTGCTCCCTTATGATAAGGATGCCGTAAAAGAAGAAATATGGGAGGACGAAATAGAAGACTAGAATGAGTGAAAAAGGCTTTAAATACAGTATTTTAGCATCAGGCTCCAGTGGAAATTCCTTTTATCTGGAAACCCCAAAAAAGAAAATCCTAGTGGATGCAGGTTTGTCTGGTAAGAAAATTACAAGTCTGCTAGCTGAAATCAATCGCAAACCTGAAGATCTGGATGCGATTTTAATTACGCATGAGCATTCAGACCATATCCATGGGGTCGGTGTCTTGGCTCGCAAATATGGTATGGATCTTTACGCCAATGAAAAGACTTGGCAGGCTATGGAGAATAGTAAGTATCTTGGCAAGGTAGACTCTTCGCAAAAGCATATCTTTGAAATGGGCAAAACCAAAACCTTTGGTGATATCGACATTGAGAGTTTTGGAGTTAGCCATGATGCGGCAGCACCACAGTTTTACCGCTTTATGAAGGATGACAAGAGCTTCGTCATGCTGACCGATACAGGTTATGTTAGTGATCGTATGGCTGGGATTGTCGAAAATGCGGATGGTTACCTCATTGAGTCAAATCATGATGTAGAGATTTTGCGAGCAGGATCTTACGCTTGGCGTCTCAAACAGCGAATTCTATCGGATCTCGGTCACCTTTCTAACGAAGACGGAGCTGAGGCTATGATTCGTGCCATGGGAAATCGAACCAAGAAAATCTACCTTGGTCACTTGTCCAAAGAGAACAATATCAAGGAGCTGGCTCATATGACCATGGTCAATCAGCTAGCTCAAGCCGATTTGGGAGTCGGAGTTGACTTTAAGGTCTACGACACTTCACCAGATACCGCAACACCATTGACAGATATATAAAAAGAAGGCGAGTGCCTTCTTTTGTTTTGTACTTTATCAGGGTTTTAGTGTGGTATAATGATAAAAATAACTAAAGGAGTAGCAGAGTGAAGAGAAAATGGTTATTAAAGGATTACTATGACACAACGATTATCCTACTTGCATTGATATCCGTTGTCCTTGTCTTGCTTGGATTTGCTGAGATGATTGATTTGGATAATCCACCCTATAGTATTATTGACTTGCTACTTTGGTTTGTTTTTGTGGTAGATTATGGTTGGCGCTTCTTTTCAAGTAAAGAAAAATGGAGATTTATACTTGAAAATATCTTCGACTTGCTAGCTATCCTTCCTTTGAATGCTATTTTTACAGTATTTCGCTTAGGGCGTATCTTCCGCTTAGCAAGGCTGACAAAATTACTGAAACTAACTCGTCTTTTAAGAGTCGTTGGATTGACTGGCAAGTTAGAAAAGAAGGTTGGAAAACTCTTACGAACAAATGGCTTACTTTATATTTTCTATCTCAATTCCTTTATTGTACTGTTAGGTAGTTCAATTTTATCTGTTGTTGAAGAAAAATCATTCTCAGATAGTCTTTGGTGGGCGCTTGTAACTGTAACAACTGTTGGTTATGGAGATATTGTTCCTGCGTCGATTTTTGGGAAGTGGTTAGCTGTTTTACTAATGCTTGTTGGTATTGGCACAATAGGGATGTTAACGAGTGCCTTGACAAACTTTTTTGTAAAGGATAATCCAGATAATCAGATAAAGCTTGATAAACTACAAGACGAATTAATAACTCAAAGATTATTACTAGAGAAACAATCTGAGAAGATAGAAGAACTACATAGAATGATGCAAGTCTTGCTTGAAAAAAAGTAATTTAGACAATACAAAAACCACTCGATGAGTGGTTTTTTTACAATCCAGCAAAGTCCTTGATTTCTTGTGCTGACATGGAAGAGTCGCAACGGACCTTGATTTGTCCATCTGCAATGTGAACAAATCCTGGTACGGTTGGGATTCCATAACGTGAGCGGAATTCTTGCAATTCATTGAGTTGGCTTGGTTCTTCACTGTTGATGAAGTAGATGTGAGCTTTGGTTTCAGCTACGACACCTGCCAATGTGCCTGCAAATTTACGGCAGTAAGGGCAAGTTTTGCGACCAATAAAGAAGATTGCAGTTTCTTTTTTATCAAGAGCTTCTTGCGCACGCGCAACTGTAGTGACTTCAAGGTCTTTGATGTTTTCTAAAAATTGTTCCATGAGATTACCTCGCTTTCATTGATAAGTCTAGTATGCCATAAAGTTTCTAAAAATGCTTAGATTTGATACGAAAAAAGATGAGATTGGTTGGTCTCATCTTTTATAATTTATTATTTAACAAAAGCATTGATTTCCGCTTCGATGTTAGCAATCTTAGCTTGTGAATCTTCGTTGCTTTCACCCACAACGGCAATGTAGAACTTGATTTTTGGTTCTGTACCTGAAGGGCGAACTGCAATCCATGAACCGTCAGCAAGTGTATATTTCAACACATCACTTGGTGGAGTAGTCAAGTTTGTAACAGTAGCATCAGCAGCAGTAGCAGTTTGAGCCTTGAAGTCTTCTACGACAGTGATAGCTGTTGTGTTCCATTCTTTTGGAGCATTGTTACGGAACTTAGCCATAATGGCTTTGATTTGTTCTGCACCATCAACACCAGAAAGGGTAACAGAGATAGTCTTTTCAGCGTAGTAGCCGTATTCTTTGTAGATTTCTTCGATACCGTCAGCAAGTGTCAAACCACGTGAACGGTAGTAGGCAGCAAGTTCAGCAACGACAAGAACGGCTTGGATAGCATCTTTATCACGTACAAATGGTTTAATCAAGTAACCGAAGCTTTCTTCAAATCCCATCATGTAAGTGTGATTGTGTTTTTCTTCGAATTCTTGGATTTTTTCAGCGATAAATTTGAAACCTGTCAAAACGTTGAACATAGTTGCTCCGTAGCTTTCAGCAATCTTCGTTACCAAGTCAGTTGATACGATAGATTTACATAGGGCTGCATTTTCAGGAAGAGTTCCAGCATTTTTGTGGGCTTCCAAGATGTATTTAGCCATGATAGCGCCGATTTGGTTACCTGAAAGGTTGAGGTAGCTTCCATCTTTTTGAAGAACTTCAACACCAACACGGTCAGCGTCAGGGTCAGTTGCAACAAGCACATCTGCACCAACTTGACGACCAAGTTCTTCAGCAAGGGCGAAGGCTGCTTGGCTTTCTGGGTTTGGAGATTTTACAGTTGAGAAGTCTGGGTCTGCAGTTGCTTGTGCTTCAACAACCTGAACAGAGTCAAATCCTGCTTGAGCAAGAGCACGACGAGCCAACATTTCACCCGTACCATGAAGTGGTGTGTAGACAATCTTCATGTCTTTACCGAATTCTTCAATCAATGTTGGGTTGATGTTTACGTCCTTAACTTCTTTAAGATATTCAACATCGACAGCTTCGCCAATGACTTCAATCAAGCCAGAAGCTTTTTCAGCTTCGACATCAGCAACTTCCACAGCGAATGGATTTTCGATTGCACGAATGTAAGTTGTCAAAGCATCTGCATCATGAGGAGGCATTTGTCCACCGTCTTCACCATAAACCTTGTAACCGTTAAATGGAGCAGGATTGTGACTGGCAGTAATCATGATACCTGCGAAACAGTTGAGGTGACGAACAGCGAATGAGAGTTCTGGAGTTGGACGGAGGCTTTCAAATACGTAAGATTTGATACCGTGTTTAGCAAGAACTGCCGCAGATTCAAAGGCAAACTCAGGTGAGAAGTGACGGCTATCATAGGCAATCGCCACACCACGTTCTTTTTCATTTCCACCTTTTGACTCAATCAAACGAGCCAAACCCTCAGTTGCTTGACGAACAACATAGATATTGATGCGGTTTGTACCAGCACCGATCAAACCACGCATACCAGCAGTACCAAATTCAAGATTGGTATAAAAGGCATCTTCCTTAGTTTTTTCGTCCATATTTTCCAAATCTTGACGAAGGTAGTCTGGAAGGTCAGCAAAATCGACCCATTTTTGATAATTTTCTTGGTAAGTCATAGAGTGTCTCCTTTGTTTATTGCTTTAATCGCTTTCATTATATCACGATTTGACTTTTTAGTAAAACGTTAGCATAACTTAAAATGTAGGAAATTTACTTACGCACTTTAGCGGGGAAATGGTGGGTACCATGCTAACTTATACTAAGTTAGCGATGAAAATCAATTATCTAATTTTTTAAAATATTAAAAGTTTATAGTATTTTTGTGGAATGATTAAATAAAGTAAATCGTCAATATTGTATTCTACTCTTTTTATAAAGAATCCTTTAATGTATCAAATGAACAGATAGAAAAATTTAAGTTAAAACTCTATAAATTTAAGATATTTTGAAAATATCTGGTTTCTGTTTTGAATTTTATAGGGCGTATGGTAAAATATAGTAAATCATTAAAGGAGAATCCATTATGAAAAAAATTCTTAAGCATTCTGCTTTGCTTTTATCAGCTTTAGCACTTGTTGCTTGTGGAGCTCAAAAAAAAGCAAGCGACAATGGTACTGCCTCGAACTCAAACTTTGAAGTTTCAGTAAAAGACGGTATGTTTGTATTGCCTAAAGATGAAGATTCATCTTCAAGCTACCTTGCGCTTCAAGTCGAAATCAAGAACAATCGTGATAAACAGTTTAGTTTTACTAGCCAAGATATTACGCTTTATAATGAAAAAGATGAAAAATTACAACCAATTCAAATCTACGAAAGCGACAGTAAAACTAAATTTATGTCATATGGTGATAGTCTTTCTAAAGGAAAGAGCGTTGCTGGTTATGTAGTATATGAAGTCGACAAGAACGCTAAGTATGAACTCCACTTCGCACCTAGCTTTTACGATGACATCAAAGAAAATTCTAAAAAGAATAACGATGTAGCAATCAAGGTGGATCCAAGTCAGTACGAAGATCATATTGATGAAGCGAAAGATGTAATGAAAAAATATGTCGATGCTGTTTACCTCAATGGGGAAAGTTCTGGTGGTGGAACGAACCTAAGTGCTACTGATAATAAGTCGCAAGTTGTTGCGCTTGCTGATGATAAAAAATCTTCTGATAATAGTGCTGAATTCACAAACGATGCGAAAGCTGATAAAGAAGAGTTTATCAAGAAATTTACAGAATCGTTCGGAAAAGGCTTCTATAACTACAAACCATCTGATTCAGAACTTAGAACATTCGCAGATGCCTACATCAAAGCAAATGCTAAG